>JAYVBZ010000391.1:0-4102 GCA_043750215.1 Actinomycetota bacterium | reverse complement strand
TGCCTTATGCCGTCAACGTGTCGGCGGGAGCCGAAGTCACGGAAGTGGTCCGCCCTTTCGTGTCCCTCAGCGAGAAGCTCGGGGCGCTCATGGCCGGTCTGGCCGGGGGAGGGGTGCGATCCATAGTCGCCAGCTACACGGGCAGGGTTGCCGAGCACGACACGCGCGTCCTCACGCTCGCGATCCTCAAAGGGATCCTGGGCAGGAGCGTGCACGAGCCCGTTTCGTTCGTCAACGCGCCGACGTTGGCCAAGGAACGGGGGCTGGTCGTGAGCGAGATGCGTTCGACCGTGAGCTCGGACTACGTGAGTCTGGTCACCCTTCGCGCCGACGCAGATGAGGGTCCGGTCAGCGTCGCCGGCACGATCATGGGCAGGAGTCAAGAACGCTTGATGCAGGTGAACGACTTCGATATCGAGGTGCCACCCGCGGCGAACATGATCTTCTTCCAGTATGTGGACCGTCCGGGCATCATCGGGAAGGTCGGGACGCTGCTGGGAGACCATCAGGTGAATATCGCCACCATGGATGTGGGCCGGAAGGCGGAAGGTGGCGACGCGCTCATGGTCTTGACCGTCGACACGGTCGTGGACCTTAAAGTGCTGGACCGCGTGGCCGCGGCGATCGAAGCTCACCAGGTGCGCGCGATCTCTCTGCCGGCCTGATCCTGCGGGGCCTGCATGCGCTCCACGGCGTCGGCGCCTCTTCGGCCTTCGTGCTAGGGTTCGCGAGTGATGAAGCGGACCCTCATGACGAACCGGAGTGCCGGGGCGTTCTGACGCGTACCACCGCGTCACGCCCCCGTCGTCCCGCACCGCTCGCAGTAGCAACGCTTTGAGGAGTCCGTACCGTGACCCATCCGCAATCTGTCCGTTCGTCCGTGTACCGGCTCGCGTTCGCGCGCGGCATCTCCATCACGGGGGGCGCCGCCGCATTCACCGCCCTGATGTTCGCTGTCTACGAGCGGACGGCGCACAACCCGGTGTGGCTCGCCGCCACGCTCATCCTTACGTTCGGGATGAACGGGGTACTTGGGTGGTTCGCGGGGTCACTGGGCGACCGGTTCGACCGGCGCGTCGTGATGATCGTCTCCGAGCTCTGTGGGGCGGGCGTGTTCGCGGTGGCGGCGTTCGTGCACGCACCCGTCTTGCTCGTCGCGTGTGGATTCGCGGCTGCGGTGGCCGAGTCGCCATTCTGGTCAGCTTCGGGCGCAGCCATACCCGCCATCGTGGAGGACCCCAAGGATATCGAGCATGCGACCAGCCTGGTCTCCATCGGTGTGTACAGCGGGATCTTCCTGGGTCCGGCGATCGGCGGTGCGCTCGTGGGAACCATCGGAGCCAACTGGATCTTCGCAGGGAATTCGGTCACGTTCCTGATCTCCGCAGCGCTGATCTGGAGCGTCCGGCGTTCGTTCCATGAGCAGGTCTCCGCCGAGGAACATGCAGCCCACGAGGGGTTGGGAGCGGGAGTTCGTTTCATCTGGGCCGACGGCATCCTCAGGAGGATCCTGGCGGGCTTCACCATCATGGTGTTGTTCAACGGGTTCGTCATGGTCTCGGACCTGCCGCTGGTCAGCGCGTTCTTCCGCGGTCAGGCCGAGATCGGGCGGGCCTACGGAGCCATCATCGCCTCGTGGGGGATCGGCTCGGTAGTCGGCTCGTTCGCAGCCCGGCGTCTCAACCCGAAGATCGAAACCAGATGGCTGGTCATGATGACCGCCCTGTTCGCGCTGACCATGGGGCTGGTTGGCGTGGCGCCCTCCTTCGCGCTGGTGCTGGCGCTGGTGTTCATCAACGGTAGCTCGGACGCCGTTGGCCTGGTGGCTCTGCGAAGCATCCAGGTCCGCCGGGCGCCGGATGTTGTCAGGAGCAGGGTTGTTGCCGCGATGGACGCTGTCCAGAACATCAGCCTGGCGGTCGGCTATGCCATCGCGGGACCTTTGGTGCACGCGTTCGGGCCGCGCGCCGTGTACGCCATCGCCGGGGTCGGCGCACTCTTCGGCACGGTCGTGGTGTGGCCGCTCCGTCATCGAGTGATCGAACCGACGGCGAAGAGGGCGGAGCCGCAGCCATGACTCCGTCGCCCAGAGCGAATATCCGGAAGCTGGCGCTGGGCCGCTGTATCTCCGTGACCGGCGGTGCCTCGGCGTTCACTGCGCTCGGCTACACGGTATGGCACCAAACCCACGATCCGTGGCTGCAGTCGCTCTCGTTCATGCTGACCTTCGGTGTGAGCGGTCTGGTCGGGCCGTTCGCGGGGGCCCTGGGTGACCACTTCGATCGTCGCAAGGTGATGATCTGGTCCGAGACCGCCGCGGCTGGATTCTTCTTCGTGATGGCGTTCGCCGTGGACTCGCCGCTGCTCTTGATCATGTTCGCGTTCGGGTCCGCGGTGGCCGAGGCGCCGTTCTGGGCGGCAAGTCGTGCCGCAACGCCGAACCTGGCGGAAACGCCGGAAGACATCGCGTGGGCCAACAGTCTCATCGGCATCGGGTGGAGTTCCGGAGTGGCTATCGGGCCAGTCCTGGGCGGTGTCATCGTGGCCGCCGGCGGGCCCAGCTGGGTATTCGCGATCAACGGGGTTTCATTCCTGGTGTCGGTCCTCCTGACTATCTCGGTCAGGGGGAGTTATGCAGACCGCCGAACCCAAGCCGAGATCGACGAACATCGAGGGATCACGGCCGGCATTCGCTATCTCTTCAAGGAGCCAGTGCTCAGGCGGATCTGCCTGGCGCTGTTCGTGTTCACGTTCGGGGTGGGGATGTCGATGGTGGCCGACGCCGCGTTGGCGGAGTCGTTCCGCGTTGGTTCGGTGGGTTTCGGGGCCTTGATCTCATGCTGGGGCCTTGGCGCGGTGATCGGCAATGGCTCGGGCCGATGGCTCAACCCGCGGCGGGAGGTCAGATGGATCGTATGGGGCGCGGCAGGGATAAGCCTGGCTGCGCTCGGCGTCGGCTTCAGCCCGGTGTTCGCGTTGGTCTTGGTGTCACTCTTGATCTTCGGCATCTGTGACGGGCTGTCGATCGTCGCGCAGAACGGGGTGATCCAGCGCCGAACCCCCGACGCCGTTCGGAGCCGGGCTATCGCCGGGTTCGAGGCGATCATGTCGATCGGGCTTGCCATCGCCTACATCGTCGCGGGTCCGCTCCTGCATGCCGTCGGGCCTCACGTCGTATACAGGATCGGCGGGGTCGCGGCCGCCGGCGCGTTCGTTCTGTTGCTGCCGCTGT
Source organism: Actinomycetota bacterium (assembly GCA_043750215.1). GTDB lineage: Bacteria > Actinomycetota > UBA4738 > UBA4738 > HRBIN12 > JANXVR01. The sequence continues at coordinate 870 of JAYVBZ010000391.1, read as the reverse complement.
TGCGCATCGCGAGGGACGAGCCGGGCCCCGCCGCCGCCGCTGACACCTCAACGCAGGGAGTCGCACCGGCAGGCGCCGGGGACGTCCTGACTACGGTTCAAGCTGAATGACCGCCCAGCGAGCCTGAACCTTCTCTGACCTGCGGCGATTCCTGTTGACCGTTCAGGACACTGTGGGTTGTCTTGAATGGCCATTCAGGCGTAGAGTGCAGACCGGCAACGCGGCTATGGCTCAAGCGGGCCAGGTAAGGAAATGGAACTATGTCTATGAAGAACTACGACGCCATCGTCATCGGCGGCGGACACAACGGGCTCGTCGCGGGGGCATACCTCGCCAAGGCGGGGGCTCGAACCCTGATCCTTGAGGCTCGGCACAAGACGGGTGGTGCCGCCGACACCATGGCTCCATGGCCCGATGCACCCGAGTTCAACGTGACGACCCTGAGCTATGTGATGAGCCTCATGCCCGACACGATCCTGCGTGATCTGCAGCTGGCGAAGCACGGCTACAAGATGTTTCCCGTTGGACCCTACTTCCTGCCTTTTCCCGATGGGCGTTACATCGCGCAGTTCGACGACGACGCCAGCGCGAACTACGACGAGTTCGCGAAGTTCTCCAAGCGTGACGCGGATGCGATCGAGCAGTGGGACGCCTGGATAGGCGGGCTCGCGGCGGTCCTTGGCCCATTGTTGATGAGCACCCCCCCGAAGATCGGCTCCTCGAACCTGGGCGACCTGAAGGATCAGCTGAGGATCGCCTGGCGCTACCGGGGGCTGAAGGTTCGCGGTGTAGCCGACGTGACGCGGCTGATGACGATGTCGATCATCGACCTTCTTGATCGGTTCTTCGAGTCTGACCAGGTCAAGACGG
>JAYVBZ010000390.1:0-4163 GCA_043750215.1 Actinomycetota bacterium | reverse complement strand
GTGGACGAGCGGGAGTCGCCGAAGCACGAGGAGGTATTCAAAGCCAACGGTGGGCTCGTCGACTTCGTCAAGTACCTGGCGCAGGGCAAAGAGGTCTTGCACAAGATCGTTGCCGTGGAGGTCAAGGAGCAAGACTCCGAGGTCGAGATCGCGATGCAGTGGAACGCGGGCTACTCCGAATCGTTCTACTCCTTCGCGAACACGATCAACACGCACGAAGGGGGCATGCACGAAGAGGGTTTGAAGAAGTCCCTCACCAACGTGCTGAACCGCTGGGCTCGTGCGAAACAACTCCTGAAGGAGAAAGAGGACAACCTCATAGGCGAGGATGTCCGCGAAGGACTCATCGCGATCATCTCGGTCAAGCTGCGCGACCCGCAATTCGAAGGGCAGACGAAGACCAAGCTTGGGAACGCGTCGATGCGCTCACTGGTCGAGACCACGATGAACGCGCAATTCTCAACGTGGTTGGAAGAGCACCCCGCGGACGCGAGGCGGATCTTCGCGAAGGCATCGAGCGCGGCGAAGGCCCGGTTGGCCGCGCGCCAAGCACGCGACCTCACCCGGCGGAAGTCGTTCTTGGAGTCGGGGTCGCTGCCCGGCAAGCTCGCCGACTGTCAGCTCTCTGACCCCGCGGCGTGCGAGATCTACATCGTGGAGGGAGACTCGGCCGGAGGTTCGGCGAAGGCTGCGCGCGACCGCGCCACGCAGGCCATCCTTCCTATCCGCGGCAAGATCCTGAACGTCGAGAAGGCTCGCATCCACAAGATCCTGGAGAACAACGAGATCCAGGCGCTGATCACCGCTATCGGCACCGGTATCGCCGAGGAGTTCGACCTGGAGAAGGCTCGCTATCACAAGATCGTGCTGATGGCCGATGCGGACGTGGACGGCGCACACATCCGGACGCTGCTGCTCACGTTCTTCTTCCGGAACATGCCGCAGCTCATCGACGCGGGTTACATCTACCTGGCGCAACCGCCGCTCTACTTGCTCAAGGAAGGCAAGGCGGTCCATTACTTCTACACCGAGCGCGAGTGGGAGCAGTACCGCAAGAACGCGAACGGCAAGAAGATCGAATCGCCGCAACGCTTCAAAGGCCTGGGTGAGATGGACGCCATCCAGCTCTGGGATACCACCATGGACCCGGAGCATCGGACGCTCCTGCAGGTCGAGCTCGAGGACGCCGTCACGGCCGATCGACTCTTCACCGTCCTCATGGGCGAAGACGTTCCCAACCGCAAGGCCTTCATCGAACAGAACGCGAAGTACGTCCGCAACTTGGATGTCTAAGGAGCTGATCGGGTGTCACAGGAAGGGCTGTTCGCCGGCAACGTCGAGCCGGTTCAACTGGAAGAAGAGATCCAACGGTCCTTCCTGGACTATGCGATGTCGGTCATCGTCTCCCGGGCGCTGCCCGATGTACGCGACGGCCTGAAGCCGGTCCACCGGCGCATCCTCTGGTCGATGCTGGAGTCGGGCTTCAGGCCCGATCGCCCGCATCGCAAGTCTGCAGCCGTGATCGGCGACGTGCTCCGCAAGTACCACCCCCACGGTGACCAGTCGGTCTACGACGCGTTGGTTCGGATGGCGCAGGACTGGTCGCTCCGTCACCCGTTGGTCGACGGTCACGGCAACTTCGGCTCCGTCGACGGCGACCCGGCTGCCGCATATCGCTACTGCGTGACTGGCGACACCCTGGTGCGATTCGCCGACGGCACATCCGCGCCGATCGCAGATCTCGCGCCGGGTGCGGTGCCGAACACCGACACCCCCATCGATCTGAAACTGGTCAACCGACTGGGCGAGCCGGTCTCGGCCTCGATGTTGTTCCACTCCGGCCACCACCAGACCCTGCGGGTCAGCACACGTGAGGGCTACGCGCTGCAAGGAACACCGAACCACCCCGTGCTGGCGCTCACTGCGATCGCCGGAGTCCCCATGTTGCAGTGGCGCCTGATGGAAGAACTCCGAACGGGCGATCGCGTTGCGTTGCTCCGTCGACAGATCGAGGACCAAGGCGTGGAGACACGAGCTGATGAGGACCTCGCCGTCTTGGCCGGTGCGTGGGTCGCTGAGGGCTTCATCTCGGAGACCAGGGCCGGATTCAATAACGTCGACGAACGCTATTTCCGGGGGGTCGCGTCTGCCTATGCCGCAGTCGTCGGCGGCCGATATTACGTCTACCAGCGCGTGATCAAGTCCGGAAGCCTCCTGCACGAACTCGACGTTCAGAATCTAGAGGCGTTGCGGCGCAGCCCTCTGGCGGAGATGATCGGCGCTAGGAGCGCGGCGAAGACCGTTCCGAGTTTCGTGTGGAGTGGCTCCGCCGCCTTCAAGCGCACGTTCCTGCAGGCCCTGTTCGAGGGCGACGGCTCCTCGGTGCTCGCCGCTCGCCGCTCGCTCCAGATCTCCTATTCGACCAGGAGCGAGGCGCTAGCCCGTGGCGTCCAATCGCTGCTCCTGGAGTTCGGAGTTATCTCCCGCCTGGCGTCTCACCCGACGGGCGAATGGAAGGTCGTCGTCACCAACCGTAGGGACGCGCGGTTGTTTGCGGCACGCGTCGGGTTCTGGGGGGTCAAGCAAGAGCGCTTGTGGAGTCAACTGGACCGAGTTCCTGAGACGAGCACAGCCATGAGTTCTGACCACGTCCCGTTCATCGCGGAGTACATCAGGAGAGAAGGCGCGACCAGCTTCACGGATCGGGACTGGCTTAGCCGGCACAACGTGGATCGCATCGAACGTTGGGAGCGCGATCGGTTCAAGATCTTGGAACACATCACTAACGCCGAAGTCCTCGGCGTGGTCGAGCCCCTGATCCATGGCGACTACTACTACGCAGAGGTCACGGCCGTCGAGAACGCAGGCGTCGCTCCTGTCTACTCCGTGCGGGTCGACTCCGACGATCACGCGTTCATCACGAACGGGTTCGTCAGTCACAACACGGAAGCGCGGCTCTCGCCCATGGCGATGGAACTGCTTCGCGAGATCGAATCGGAAACGGTCGACTTCGTTCCGAACTTCGACGGGTACGAACAACAGCCCGTCGTGTTGCCCTCGCGGTTCCCGAACCTGTTGGTGAACGGTGCCGGCGGGATCGCGGTGGGAATGGCAACGAACATCCCTCCGCACAACCTGGGTGAGGTCTGCGACGCGGTCGCCCACTACCTGGAGAACCCCGAGGCCACCTCAGAAGACCTCATGAAGTTCGTGAAGGGACCGGACTTCCCGACTGGCGCCACCGTGATGGGGCGCCAGGGTATCCGCGACGCGTACGAGACGGGCCGCGGTTCCATCAAGGTTCGCGCGGTGAGTCAGATCGAGGAAGGGATCGGTGGACGTCCGAAGATCGTCGTCACCGAACTCCCGTATCAGGTGAACAAGGCGCGCCTGGCGGAGAAGATCGCCGACCTGGTGAAGACCGGCAAGGTGAAGGACATCGCCGACCTCAAAGACGAATCCAACCGCCACGGGATGCGGTTGGTCATCGACTGCAAGCGAGGCGCGAACGCGCAGGTGGTGTTGAACCAGCTCTATAAGCAAACCCAACTCCAGGATTCCTTCGGCGTCATCATGTTGGCGTTGGTGGACGGTGTGCCACGCACGCTGAACCTAGCCGAGATGATCGGGTACTACGTCGACCACCAGGTGGACGTCGTGACCCGGCGATCGCGCTATGACCTGCGCAGGGCCGAGGAGCGCGACCACATCGTCCTGGGGCTCCTGATCGCCCTCGATCACCTGGACGAAGTGATCAAGATGATCCGAGCCTCTGCGGACGCGGACACTGCGCGGACAGCCCTGATGAAGAAGTTCAAGCTGTCGGAGATCCAGGCCAACCACATCTTGGACATGCCGCTGCGACGCCTGACCAAGCTGGCTCGCGCAGAGCTGGACAAGGAGCACGCCGAACTGCTCGAGAGGATCACGTACTTCAACTCCCTGCTGAACGACCCCCAGAAGCTCCGGGCGGTCATCAAGGTGGAGCTGGCCGAGGTTCGTAAGAAGCACGTCAACGCACGTCGCACGCAGATCCGTGCGGACGAGGGCGACTTCGACCTCGAGGACCTCATCAACGAGGAGGACGTGATCATCACGGTCTCGCGCACCGGGTACGTGAAGCGTCTGCCTATCGACGCGTTCCGTCGCCAGGGACGCGGGGG
>JAYVBZ010000389.1:0-2830 GCA_043750215.1 Actinomycetota bacterium | reverse complement strand
ACCCAGCCATCTCGAATGGGTTCCAGAGCGGGATGTGACCGCTTGCGAGTGATCGCCCCAGGAACGCGTAACGCGGCAGCCAGAAGGCCAGGATGTCGGGGTGCCGGTTCGTGAGTTCGGCGTGGAACACGAATCCACGCAGGGTGATCAGCACGAACACCACGATGATGGCCGGACCCGCTACCGCGGAGGCGAACCTGCGAACGGATGGCGGACGAGCGCGTGGTGCGTCAGCGGGAGGCCGGGCCTGGGCGCCCGCGACGGTGCTACTCATGGGGGCCCAGCCTACGAGAACCTCCCAAGGTTGGCGGAAGACCTCTGGTAGGGTGGACCGGTCCCCCCACCGAACCAACCCTTGAGCCTATGATCAGTCTTCAGCGCGTCACCAAGATCTATAAGAACGGCGTTACCGCCCTCGAAGACGTCTCGGTCGAGATCGAGAAGGGTGAGTTCGTGTTCGTGGTCGGTCAGTCCGGCTCGGGCAAGTCCACGCTGATCCGCCTCCTCATGAAAGAAGAGGAGGCGACAAAGGGCGCTGTGTACGTCGCTGGCAAGCACCTCGAGAAGATCTCCACGTGGAAGATCCCGTACCTGCGCCGGAACATCGGAACGGTGTTCCAGGACTACAAACTCCTGACCGACAAGACCGTGTTCGAGAACGTGGCGTTCGCGCTAGAAGTGATCGGGAAGCCCAAGCATGTGCTGGATCAGCGAGTGCCCGAGATCTTGGAGTACGTCGGTCTGGGGGACAAGCTCAACAACTATCCGGACGAGCTTTCCGGCGGTGAACAGCAGCGCGTCTCTATCGCTCGCGCCTGTGTGAACCGCCCTCTGGTCCTCCTCGCCGACGAACCCACGGGAAACCTTGATCCCAACACCAGCGTCGACATCATGCGCTTGCTAGACAAGGTCAACCGGATCGGCACCACCGTGGTCATGGCGACGCACGACCAGGCCATCGTGGATGCCATGCGCAAGCGCGTGATCGAACTCGACAAAGGCCGTGTGATCCGCGACCAGGCTCGTGGGGTCTACGCCTGATGCGGCGGTTCGACCACTACTTGAAAGAAACCGCCTCCGGGCTTCGCCGCAACGGCGTCGTCGCGTTCGCGGCGATGTCCACCGCCTTCATCGCGCTCTTCTTGTTCGGTCTCGCGTTGGTCATCGCGCGCGAGTTCAGTCTGATCATCACTAGCACCACCGGCAACGTCCAAGTCCAGGTGTATCTCACCGATACCGCCAACACTGAGGTGCAAACCGCGATCCGAACGAAGCTCGAGGGTCTCTCGGCGGTTGAGTCGGCGACCTACGTCAGCAAGGCGCAGGCGTGCGAGCGCGCGAAAGCACTCTTCGCTAATCAGCCGGCATTCCTGGAGAACCTCGTGGGTAATTGTCAGATCCTTCCGGCATCGTTCCAGGTCAAGCTCAACGACCCCACGCTGTTCGAACAGATCAAAGCTGCCATGGCGTGTCAGGATCAGACCCAGGGTGGGATCGTCGTCCCGGTGTGCACCGAGCCCGGCGTCCTGCGGGTGGAGGACCACAGCGCCCTGCTGAAGAAGCTGAACGCGATCACACATCCACTCCAGCGTGGGGTGCTCGCCATCGCGTTCGTGATGCTGGGTGCAGCCGTTGCGCTCATCGCGAACACGCTTCGCATGGGGATGTTCGCGCGGCGCAAGGAGATCGGGATCATGCGGCTGGTCGGTGCAACCAACTGGCGTATCCGGATCCCGTTCATGATCGAAGGGTTGGTCGAAAGCCTCCTGGGAGCCGCTGCCGCCATCACCGCGTTGTTCTTGGTGAAGATCCTGGTGATCGACCAGTTACGCGATCAGTTGGTGTTCCTGCCGTGGGTTCGGAACTCCGATCTCCTGTCGATCGCGCCGCTGATCGTGCTTGCCGCCACGCTCATCGCCGTCATCGCCGGGACCATCGGCATGCGCCGGTTCCTGGACGTCTGAGGCGGCCGCCGTGCCGCGCGAAGAGGGCGAGAAGAACGTCGCGACGAACCGCCGGGCGCGTCACGACTATCTGATCGAGGACGTCGTGGAGTGCGGGATGGTTCTCTCGGGCGACGAGGTGAAATCACTCCGAGAGGGCCGGGCCTCGCTGACCGACTGCTACGCCCGGGTGCGGGACCACGAGATGTGGATAGAAGGTCTCCACATCCCACCGTATGAGCAGGGCGACAAGCGAACGTTCCAACCCACTCGTCCGCGCAAACTCCTGCTTCACCGGCGAGAGATCGACAAGCTTGGGGCGGAGACCGCTGAGAAGGGGTTGGTCTTGGTCCCTATGCGGATCTACTTCGCCCATGGTATCGCGAAGGTCGAGATCGGCGTCGGCAAGGGCAAGCGCCAGTACGAGAAGCGTCAAGCTCTTGCGAAGCGCGAATCCCAACGCGAGATCGAACAGGAGGCGGGCCGCCGGCGTTAGTCCTGCGGATCTGCGTTCGTTGAAGAGGCCGAATCCGAGCCGTACTGAGCACCTACCGCGTTCGCGCGAACCACCGGCGGGCCTTCGGCCCCCCGGTTCGCGCTCAAGGCGTGTCCGTGGCCCGCCGTATACTCGGTGAGACAACTACATATGGGGGTGTACTGGCTTCGACTCGGACGTTTGCCGTCTGAGGGAAGCGGGCCGTGATCCCGGATGTCACGTTAAACGCCGGACCAACACAAGCGCCAACGATAACTACGCGCTCGCTGCTTAATACGTTAAGCAGCCGTCCTCCTCGGATCGCCTGCGGCCGAGGGTAGGGCGTCACTAAGCAGGCTCACCACGATGGTTCCGTCCGGGGGCCGTTGAGGGACATCTAACCCGGGCTGGC
>JAYVBZ010000388.1:0-5873 GCA_043750215.1 Actinomycetota bacterium | reverse complement strand
GGGATAACGTAGTCACGCTCCTGCGATGCGGCGAGCGCTCGGGCTGCCCGCAGGATCATGATCGATGCCCGTGGGCTAGCGCCGAGATAGATGTCGGAGTGTTGGCGCGTCGCCTCGACGACGTCGACGATGTAGCGGCGGAGGGTCGGGGCAACGTGGACCAACCGCGCTTGCTCGATCATGGCCGCGATCCCCGGTGCGTCGGTAACGGGATGGATCTCCTGCAGTGCCCCGGAACCCGTGTGGGTCGAGAGGAGGTCGGCTTCCACCTCGGCGGTCGGGTATCCGATCGACAGGCGAAGCATGAAACGGTCGAGCTGCGCCTCAGGCAGGGGATAGGTGCCTTCGTGCTCGATCGGATTCTGCGTCGCGATCACCATGAACGGGGTGCCAAGTGGGTGCGTTTGCGTATCGACGGTGACCTGGCGTTCCTCCATGCACTCCAAGAGGGCGGACTGCGTCTTGGGGGAAGCGCGGTTGATCTCATCACCAAGAACGATGTTCGCGAAGATAGCCCCCGGCTTGAATTCGAAGTCGCGCTGTTCCTGGTTGAAGACGTTCACGCCGGTGACATCCGTTGGGAGGAGGTCGGGCGTGAACTGGATACGTCGGAACGAGCAATCGACCGAGCGGGCGATGGCCTTGGCGAGCATGGTCTTGCCGACGCCGGGAACATCCTCGATGAGGAGGTGCCCCTCCCCCACGAGTGCCACCAAGGCCAGACGGATCTCGGCGTTCTTCCCGCGCACCACCCGCTCGACGTTGTGCTCGATCTCACTGAATCTGGCGGCGAAGTCTTGCCAGTCCTGCGGGCGTTCGCGAACCTCCACCATTCACCTCCCAAGCCGGGTTCATCATCTTACGGCCCGTTGTGTCTACGGGACGAGCACGATAGGGAGAGCTACGACGCGGTGACTGGGGAAGGCGGTTCCCTGTGATGTCGGTGGACCGGCCCGAAGGACGCCCCGCGCGGCCCCTGTTCGCTTGGATCTAGGCACCCGGGCCGGTCCACCGATAACCAAGATTACACCGATGTGATTCGTTCGCGCCACGTGAGACCTGCGTTTTCCACCGGGAGCCTGTTTACACTCCCTTTCATGGGACGGGCCCTGGTGCTCAACGCAACCAACATCCCCCTTGCGGTGGTGCCAGCGCGCCGCGCCGTCGTTCTTGTCCTGAAGGAGAAGGCGGAGGTAGTCGCGACCAACGGGATGGTCTTTCACGCCGAGAAGATCGTGATGGAAGCGCCATCCGTTGTTCGGCTCAGGCGCTTCGTGCGCATCCCCTATCGCGCCCACGCCCCGCTGACCCGGCGGGCTGTCTTCGCGCGTGACGGATGGCTGTGCCAGTACTGCGGTGCAACGGCTGAGAACCTGGACCATGTGATGCCTCGCTCCCGCGGCGGACTCCACATATGGGAGAACGTAGTTGCCGCCTGCCGACGCTGCAACGCCAAGAAGGAAGACCGCACCCCAAGGGAGGCGGGCTTCCACCTTGCTAGGCAGCCGTTCGCTCCGACCGACGGGTTCCGTCTCACGCTGGGCCTGCTTGAGCCCGGCTGGGACGTGTTCTTGTTGTGAACGGTCTTCCCGGCCCCTAGATCCCCTGGCCGATCGAGCGTCTGGGTCAACGCCCACGCCCTTCCGAACAACAGTTCGGGGCTCATTCTTGTTGACGTGGTGGAGTGTAGGTGGCATAAACGTGGGGCGCAGTGGAGGAAAGGGGAGGAGGCATGGCGGAATTGCTCGGTACGCACAGCTATGCGCTCGACCCCAAGGGACGGGTGTCCTTGCCGGCGAGGTTCCGTGAGGCTTTCGCCGACGGCTGCTGGCTCACCATCGGCCAGGACAACTGTCTCTATGTCTTCCCCAAGGCCGAATGGGAACGCCGTGCCGCCGAGGTCGGGTCTCCACTCCTTTCCGACGCTGCAGGACGGGCATATGGACGGATGTTCTTCGGGAAGGCGCACGAGGCCGACCTGGATTCGCAGGGCCGGGTCACGATCCCCGGCCGCCTGCGAGAGGAGGTCGGCATCACGAAGGACGTGATCGTCCTCGGTGTCATGGATCGGATGGAGATCTGGGACCGGGCTGCTTACGACCGCTACGAAGAGACGTTCAGCGGCGCGTATCAGGCCGGCACCCTCGAACCTGGGAGGCAAGGATGAAGCCCGACCTTGGTAAGGAAGTTCGTCAGAGTCTGTCGCTCATCGCCATGATGGTGCTCACCGTGCTTGCGACGTACGGGCTCGGTCTGCTGGCCGGGCACGTGGCGTAGTGGGGGGGGTAGCCCACCTTCCTGTCATGGTGACCGAGGTGACCGAGCTCCTCCGGGACCGGGGCAGGGTCCTGGACATGACGCTCGGCGCCGGGGGGCACGTCGAAGCGCTCCTGACTGCTGGTGTCCGGCACGTGGTGGGCATCGACCGCGACCCCGTTGCCATCGCGCTGGCGACCAAGCGCCTTGCCGGGTTCGGCGATCGGTTCGTCGCTCTGGAAAAGCACTTCTCCGAGGTCGAAGAGGCCGATGTCCTGGGGCCGGTCGACGGCGTCTTCTTCGACCTCGGAGTGTCATCCATGCAGTTGGACGAAGCCGGTCGAGGATTCGGATATCGCCAGGACGCACCACTCGATATGCGCATGGGGCCCGGGGGTCCGACTGCGGCCGACCTGGTGAACGAGATGCCAGAGAGGGAACTGGCCGACCTCATCTTCGGGTTCGGACAGGAACCGAAGTCTCGCCGGATCGCCTCGGCGATCATCAGGAACCGACAGAAAGCTCGTATCGACACCACAGATCAGCTGGCCGGCGTGGTCGTGGGCGCCGTCGGGAAGCGACCGGGGGGCCCCCACCCTGCGCGTCGAACCTTCCAGGCGCTCCGTATCGCGGTCAACCGGGAGATCGAGGAGCTCACCGCCGCCCTGCCTCGGGCGGTTGATCTCCTCGCTCCCGGCGGCCGCGTCGTTGTCATCAGCTATCACTCCTTGGAGGACGGCCTCGTCAAACGCACCTTCCGCGCCGAGGAACGCCTGGCGATCCTCACGAAGAAGCCCCGGGTGCCGTCTCCCGAAGAGATCCGGGAGAATCCGCGAGCACGCAGTGCGAAGTTCCGGGCCGCCGAGCGACTGGCGGCAGCTGCGTGAGCGTCCCCGCGCGCAAGGCGAGCTTTCCCGCTCCGGCTCCCCGGCGCGCGCCGACACCCGCTCGTGCTCCCGCGAGAGCCCCTGTCGCGCCCGGTGCCCCGGCCCGTCGCTCGCGCCCGGCGTTTCACCCGGGCTTCCTGTTCTTCGCGACGGCCGTGGTCACCGTCTTGGTGACGGGGGTCGTGGTGGTGAACGTGCTGCTTGCCCAGCAGGCATTCGAGGTGCGCACCCTGCGCGGGCACGTCGTCGAACAGCAGATCAAGAGCGTTGCCCTGACGGATCACGTGGCGGCGCGTTCCGCCCCGGGTCGTATCCAGGCTTGGGCGACTGCCCACGGCATGGTCGCCCCTCCCGACGTGATCGTCCTTGCCGTGCCGGGTGCCGACGGAGCACATCCGTGAGACGCCCACCTGGGGTCCGGCTCGTGGTCCTACTCGCGACATTCGTCTTCGCGTTCGGGGGGATCACGGTTCGGTTGGGATTCCTGCAACTGCGGGATCAGCGCGCCTACGCGGCGCAGGGGCTTGCCCAACGCCTGCATACCATCACCCTCCCGGCGACCAGAGGGATGATCGTGGACCGTGACGGCACCCCACTCGCGATCACCGTCCAGGCGCGCGACATCTACGCCGACCCGCGATACGTCATCGATCCCTCAGCCACGGCCGATGCGATCGCCCCGCTCTTGGGTGTCAAGCCGCGGACGCTCAGAGCAGGGCTCATTCACACTGGGTCCTTCGCCTATCTGGCTCGTCAGATCGATGTAGGCGTCGCGGCGAAGATCGAAGCGCTGTCACTGCCCGGCATCTTCTCGAGTCCGGTGCCCAAACGCGAATATCCGGCGGGCGATCTCGCGTCCCAAACGCTGGGGTTTCGCAACATGGACGGGCAGGGGTACGGCTTGGAGCAGCAGTATGAAAGCCTCCTGGCGGGCAGAGCGGGCCAGGAGCGAGTAGAGCTATCGCCGGGTGGACAACTCATCCCAGACGGGGTTCAGGTCGTGAACGCCCCGGTCGCTGGCAGCACCTTGGTCACCACCATCGACCGTCAGATCCAGTTCCAGGCGCAGCAGTACCTTCAGCAGGCAGTTCGAGCGAACCACGCCAAGGGCGGCTCCATCATCGTCATGGATCCTAGGGCGGGTGATATCTACGCCATCGCGAACTATCCGACGTTCGATCCCAACGCGTTCGCGACGGCTAACCCTGATAGGTATCTCAACCGCGCGCTCACCGACATGTTTGAACCGGGATCGGTGAACAAGATCATCACTGCCGCCGCCGGGCTCGAGATCGGCGGCGTCTCGATGTCTCAGCGGTTCAGCGTGCCGTGGGAGCGGACCATCGGGACATTCACCATCCATGACTCCCATGTCCACCCCGTCGAACAGATGACACTCGGCGACATCATCACGGAGTCGAGCAACATCGGCGCGAGCGAGGTGGCAGACAAGGTCGGTATGGATGGCCTGGCCACGTACCTCGCCAGGTTCGGGTTCGGACGTACCACCGGGCTTGGGTTTCCGGCCGAGGCCGCGGGGCAGATCCCCGCCACCCCGGACTGGACGGACACGAGCCTTTCAACCATCTCCTACGGTCAAGGTATCTCCGTCACACCCATGCAGATGGCGTCGGTGTACGCAACCGTTGCCAACGGCGGAACCCTGGTGCAGCCGCGCTTGGTCTTGGGGACGAGGGACCCCCGTGGCATCTTCCACGCCGCGCCAGCCTCACCCACACGCGCCGTCACGACCCGCACCACTGCCGATGAACTGACGCAGATGCTCTCCTCGGTGGTTTCGGGCGGAACGGGCGTCAATGCGCAGATCCAGGGGTACCAGGTGGCGGGCAAGACGGGAACGGCACTCATCCCCAACCCCGCGGGCGGCTATTACCAGAACGCGTACGTGGCTTCGTTCATCGGCTTCCTGCCAGCATCTGCTCCCCGCGTGGTCGTGGCGGCCATCATCGACAGGCCGACGACGGTCTACGGTGGCGTCGCGGCGGCCCCGCTGTTTCAGCAGGTGGCGCGTTACGCCATACACCGCTTGGGGATCGCCCCTGCCGCATCGGTGGCGTTGCCGCCGAGCGCACTTCACCCGTGACCCTTACGGGCCCAGGGGGCAGGCCGACGGTAAGCTCGGAACCCGTGGTTCCTTCCTTCCCCACCGTGGGTGAACTCGCGGCCGCGGTGCCCGGCGTCGTGTTGTTCGGCGACCCCACCGTCCGCGTACAGGAGGCCACCTGCGATTCGCGCGATGTGGTTCGTGGTTCGGCCTTCTTCTGTATCGCAGGAGAGGCGGCAGATGGCCACGCTTTCGCCGGCGAGGCGGTGGCCGCCGGGGCCACGGTCCTGATCGTTGATCACCACCTAGACGGCATCGACGTTCCTCAGCTCGTCGTGCCGTCGGTCCGTGCGGCCGCCGGCCCACTCGCGGCGGAGATCTACCGCCATCCCGCGCAAGCGCTCACCCTCGTGGGGATCACGGGAACGAACGGAAAGACCACGTCGACATATCTCATGGAGTCGGTCTTTGCCGCGGCTGGGATCACACCGGGTGTTGTCGGTACCACGGGAGCGCGGATCGATGGCCAGCCGATCCGGCTCTCGCGCACCACCCCGGAGGCTCCGGACCTGCAGCGGCTTCTCGCGCGGATGAGGAGCGCCGACGTACGTGGGGTAGCGCTGGAGATCTCATCCCACGCGCTGGACCAGCATCGCGTCGACGGC
>JAYVBZ010000387.1:0-6665 GCA_043750215.1 Actinomycetota bacterium | reverse complement strand
GCATCCCCGATGAACGTCTCCGTCTGACCTCCCAGCCAGGCGATCTCCTCTTGCACCATCCCGTGGAACGCCGCCAAGACGTCCCGGTAGCGTTCGGGGTCCAGAAGCCCGGCGAGTTCGGTGGACGACGCCAGATCCACGAACACCACGGTGACCACCCGCCGTTCGGCAGGCAGCGCGATAGCCACGGGTGCACCGCAGTTCGGGCAGAAGTTCGCCTTCGTGGGCAGGGGCGCGCCACAGCGCTGACATGGGGTCGCAGGGGTTCGGCGGGTCACCCGGCAAGCATACGAAGGACCTCGGCCTGACCGGGATGCTAGCGGCGATACTCGATGATCTGAACAGGATCGCCATCAGGGTCGCGGAAGGTAGCGAATCGAGCGAACCCGCCCGCCTCTCCAACGAAGTCATCGAAGACCGCGCCGCGCTGTTCCAACGCCCAACGGGCGGCGTCTAGGTCTTCGACACGGAAGACCGCCGTGCCACTGGCCGGAGGGTCATCGGATGCGTGCAACGCCAGCCGGACAGGCCCCGCATCGAACTCCGCCCACCCGTCGCCCTCGCGCCGCAGTAGTGGCAAGCCGACCACGTCACGGAAGAAGGCCACCGCGGCACTCATGTCCTTGGTCCAGTAGTAGATCTGGTCGAGGTCTCCCAGGATGGGCTGGGACCCGTCGGACTGGTCGTTCACCTTGGACCTAGGATCTTCGCCTTCTGCGCTTGGAACTCTTCTTCGGTGAGGACGCCTTTGGCGCGCAGGTCGGCGAGGCGTTCGAGTTCGGTCGTCGAAGATGGCGCCCTTGGGGCGCGGGCTGGTGCCGGCGGAGAGGTTGCACCGGGACCCGGCGTGCCCTGGCCCGAATACATCCGTTGGTTGTTGAGCTCGGACTGGTGATAGATGGCCTTCTGCACCTCTTCGGGGTTGCGGACATCCTCGAAGGTCGTCGGCCCGTCGTTGCTCGCGCTACGGATCTGGATGTCGCCGGCCTTGACCATCCGTTCGAACACACCTTGCGTGAACTTGATGTCGTTGATCTGCTCCAGCGGGATCTCGAGCGACTGCTTCGCTATCCACCCGGATCGATGGATGATCCGGTCGCTCGTGACCACGAAATGAGATGTCAGCCACCCGACCAGGCGGCGGACCGGGTACATCATCCAGACCACCGCGATACCAACCAGCGAGACCCACGTGATGAAGCCGTCCAGGGATCCGTTGATCTTCGCCATGAGATAGACCCCTACCGCGAGTGATCCGAGCGCTGCCAGGGCGGGTAGGACGAGTGCGATCGGATGCGGCCGAAGGTCAAGAACGAGTTCTTCGCCGGGAACCAGTAGTCGCTTGGGGAAGGCCATGGACGGCACGCTACCTTCGCCCCGAACGGGCTGCAACCCTCCCAAGGTGGAGACCTGCCTTCAGATCCCCTTGGGACTACCACTGAAACTGTAGGTGAGGCCTAGGATGCGAAGCGTTCCGAACTATAGAGACCGCGGGGTCGCGCGTGGGTCCCACATGCGACCTGAAGGCTCTCAAGTCCCGAGTCAACCAAACCCGGGGGGAGACCCTCCAGTCCCCACCTGCTTCTACGGTGAGCTGAGGGTCCCACACACAGCCGCACCCGGCGGCGGCGCGCCGTTTTCCTGACACGGGGCCAGAGTGGGTCCCGGAAGGATGTGATCGGGACTGGGCGCTGTGATCGACACGGTTTGACCGAACGCACTGTACGAATAGGACGTCGCAACGAACTGAGACGCGGTTGGATAGCGAATGCTTACCCACACCACCCCCCCTTCCCTGAGACGAGCTTTCCCGGTGGCGTTTCCAAGAGAGAACGAATACATGTTGCCGGAGACGACTACATCGCTTGCGCTCTGTAGCTGACTTAACAGATAGGCGGCGGCGTTTAGCCCGGCCACACCCTCATGAGTGTAGTAGTAACCCGGTCGGGCAGGCACAGACAGATACCTGACCGCATCGACGGTGATCACTTCGCTTATACCGGACGGTCCCGTTATCACCGAGTCCGTTGAATCGGGCGGGCTGTAAGAGGTCTCTATTCGGGAACGGTCTGGAGGGCCGGAGTCCACCCGAACACGAAACGTTGACCGAAGCGTCGCTGCTCCGGCGCTCGCAAGCAACGTCGCCGGACTAGTCGAGGACGCATTCGTCGCCACCGGGCCAGTCGAGGACCCGCATGCGCCCATCAAGGACATCAAGCAACAACCCATCAGTGGGTAGCGAAGGAACAGTCTCATGTGAGCTTCCTCTCCTCATATTGCAAATGTGGGGCAAGGCTCAATCAGGTGGAGGGCCAGCTGGACCGTGAAGTCATCGTAGCCGGAGCCGTTCCACGGGGGAAGGGTCTGCCCAGGGTTTGGTTGTCTCCTTGGTCTGCCCCCGGTCCCGTTGAGTCGGCGCCCACGTTGATGCAGATGTACCGGAGTCGATAGTCTCCGTCTCCTCATGGAGTTCACGCTGCCCCAATCCGGGATCTTCGCGCAGGGGACCCGGGCCCACTATTTCCTGGAGTTCGATCTACGACCTGGCGTAACGGCTACGGTGGCGCTGGCCTCGTTCCTCCGGCTCCAGGCACCGGACGTTTCCGCCGGCGGCGTGAACCTCGTGCTCGCGTTCGGAGCCGACGCCTGGCGCCAGGCCGCCCCTTCGATGGCGCCGGCATCGCTCGCTGCGTTCCCTGGGGTTCAGGGACCGGACGGTCACCGGGCTCCGGCGACCCAACATGATGCGTGGATATGGATCAGCGGGAGCACGCCCGACATCACCTGGGACCACGCGCGAGCGGCGGTAGGGGCGGTCTCGGAAGTCGCGGTGCTGGCCAACGAACAGCCCGGCTTCCTCTACCACGACGGCCGCGACGAGACCGGGTTCATCGACGGCACTGCGAATCCGCCGGTTCGACGCGCCGCTGATGTCGCGCTGGTGCCGCTCGGCACACCCGGCGAAGCGGGGAGCCATGTCCTGGCGATGCGGTGGGTCCACGACCTCGACGCGTTCGACCGGCTCTCCATCCACGAGCAGGAGCGGGTATTCGGGCGGACGAAGCTGGACAGCGTCGAACTATCCCATGGCGAGAAGCCGCCGGATGCACACATCGCTCGCGTAGAGCTTGATGTAGAGGGAGAGGAGCTCGAGATCTTCCGCCGCAGCGTTCCGTACGGAACGATCCAGGAGAGCGGCCTCTACTTCGTCGCGTTCAGCGCCGACCCCTCGAGGTTCCAGCGGATGCTGGCCCGCATGTTCGGGCTCGACGGCGTTCGCGACCGACTCACCGATTTCTCCACGCCGGCAAGCGGGGCCTACTACTTCGCTCCATCGATCAATGCCCTCCGCGCACTGGCCGGCCCCGAGCAAGACTGATCGCTGCGGTCCGGGGTCGCGTTCCGCCGGGCCCAACGGGAATATGAGCGAGGACCGCAGCCTGGGCGAACGCACCTCGGCACCCTAGCCGAGGTGCTCGACTTCGCCCGAGGACATCGACACCGGTCCGATGTCGGTCTCCAGTATGAGTCCGCCATGCGGATCCAAGCCCGACGCCGTCCCCCGGATCTCGCGGCCCTCGAGGGTGATCGCCCGGACGTCCCGGCCGATCGTCGCCGACAGGGCGTGCCATCGCTCCGACACCGCTGACCCGAATCCCGCGCCCGCCGGGTGATAGAGGCCCACCAGCTCGCGGAGATAGGCGATCAGGAGGGCCTCGGGGTCGACATCCGTCCCGAGCCCACCTGCTCCTTCCACCCCTTCGGGTGCCGCAAGGTTCAGACCCGTCCCGACCACTGCCACCGTCAGGTGTTCGTCGACCACTTGCGACTCCACCAAGATGCCGCCCAACTTCGCCCCGTCCAGCAGGAGGTCGTTCGGCCATTTGCATCGGATGTCCGCTCCGGTGAGAGAACGGCAGGCTTGGGCCAGCGCGGCACCCGCCATGAGCGGGATCCACCCTCCGTCCTGCGCATCCAGCGCGGTCGGGCGCAGGACCAGAGAGCACATCAGCGCGGATCCGGGCCGATCCTCCCAGGTTCGGCCTAGGCGGCCGCGGCCGGCCGTCTGATGCCCGGCCGCAGCGATCGACCACTCGGGGGCACCGTCGGCGGCCATCGCTAGCGCCACCTGGTTGGTAGAGCCTGTAACCTCCTGCCAGCGAACGTCCGCCTGGAGACCTGCACCTGCCAGCGCTCGTTCGAGCGTTCCTGTATCCATCTGCCTCCCTCGTGGAGCACGGAGAGTATCGCGAGCCGAGTGGCGAAACCGAAGGTCCTCATCGCGAACCGAGGCGAGATCGCGGTCCGGATCATCCGGACCTGCCGCGAACTCGGCATCCCTTCTGTCGCCGTCTACTCCGACGCGGATCGAGACGCGCTCCACGTGGAGATGGCCGACCAGGCCTATCGGATAGGACCGGCGCTGGCCGCGGACTCCTACCTCTCGATCGGTTCGATCCTCGAGGCCGCCCGCCGATCCAAAGCCACGCTGGTCCATCCCGGCTACGGCTTCCTGGCCGAACGCACCCAGTTCGCGCAGGCGGTGACGGAGGCCGGGTTCACGTTCGTCGGGCCGACCGCCCGCGCCATCGAGACGATGGGCGACAAGGTGGCGGCACGCCGCGCGGCTGACCGTTCCGGGATGCCCATCGTGCCCGGAACACCCAACCCCGTCACGCTCAAGGAGGCGAAGAAGCACGCCGAACGAGTCGGCTATCCCCTGCTGGTGAAGGCGTCGTTCGGTGGGGGTGGGAAAGGGATGCATGTCGTTCGTGACGCCGACCACCTCGAAGAATCCCTGAAGCGGGCCGAACGCGAAGCCCAGTCCTACTTCGGGCGCCCAGAGGTGTTCTTGGAGCGCTACGTCGATCGCGCACACCACGTCGAGGCGCAGGTCATCGCCGACCACCACGGCAACGTCGCCTTCCTGGGCGAACGTGATTGCTCGGTGCAACGCCGCCATCAGAAGCTCATCGAGGAGACGCCCTCCCCCGTCATGGATGACGCCCTGCGCGAACGCTTCCGGGAGGCGGCGATCAACCTCACGAAGGAGACTGGCTACACCAATGCCGGCACCATCGAGTGCATCGTCGATGAAGACGGCGCGTTCTACTTCCTGGAGATGAACACCCGGCTGCAGGTGGAGCACACGGTGACGGAGATGGTGACGGGCCTGGACATCGTCGCGCTACAGCTTCATATCGCCCAAGGCGGCTCCATCGATGGGCTGGATCCTCAACCTCGAGGTGCCGCCATCCAGTGCCGGATCAACGCGGAAGATCCCGGGCGCAACTTCCTCCCTGGTCCCGGCCGGATCAGCCGTTACAACGAGCCCGGCGGTCAGTTCGTCCGGGTCGATAGCGGCGTGACACAAGGTCGCGAGATCCCCGGCGACTACGACTCGATGTTCGCCAAGCTCGTCGTGTCGGGCGAAGACCGAGAGCGGGCGCGGCGGCGGATGCTCCGCGCCCTAGAGGAATTCCGTGTCGAGGGCGTGCCGACGACCATCCCTGTTCACCGATGGATCTTGGAATCAGCGGATTTCCGGGGATCCACGCACACCACCACGTGGCTCGAGCGCGCGCTCGTGGACGCCGACTTGCCGGCGCAGTCCGATATCCAGCCCGCTCCCTCCGGGGTGAACCCCGCACGTCCGGCTGACATCCTGGTCGAGGTCGACGGCCGCCGGGTTCCCGTTCGGATCTTCGACGAACGACGGGAGGTGGCCCCGAAGGCGCCGGCTTCCGCGGAGCGACACGACGGCGGCCACGTACACGGAGAGATCAAGGCGCCGATGCAGGGCACCATCCTGAAGGTCCTCATCGAGAAGGGCCAGCAGCTGCAGGCCGGCGACGTCATCTGCATCCTCGAAGCGATGAAGATGGAGAACCACATCGCGTCGGCCCGAGACGGCGAGGTAACGGAGTTGCCCATCCACGCTGGCCAGGTCGTGGAGACCGGTCAGACGCTCGCCGTCATCGACTGAGGACGTCAGCGGGCTCCTGGAGGTCCGAGGAACGCTCCGGCAAGAACAGCGCGAACTCGGAACCACCCTGGGCCGACTGCGCCAGCCATAGCCGCGCCCCGATCGCGTCGGCCATCTTCGTGCAGATGTAGAGGCCCAAGCCTGTGCCTCCGACGCGGCGCGTTGCTGACTGGTCGACTTGGAAGAAGCGTTCGAAGATGTGCTCCCGGGCGTCCTCCGGGATACCGGGGCCCTCGTCGCCAACACTGATCACGATGCCCCGCACCGCCGGCTCCGCGTGCACGTTGATCCGCGTGTCCGGGGGTGCGTACTTGATCGCGTTCTCCACCAGGTTCGAGAGGATCTGGTGCACCTTGGCCTCGTCGGTAAGGATGTTGGGTAGGTCCGCTGGCGACCGTAGGTCGAAGACGTGCCCCCGCGCGGAGGGCCGCAGTTCGTCCACCACGTCGGACACCAGGCGCGGGATCGAGATCAAGGACAACGCGATGGGCTCGACGTCGGACTCCAGGCGGGCGACCACCAAGAGTTGCTCGATCAGCCCACGCAGCCGATCAGACTGACGGTCGGCTGCTTCCAAGAAGGCCCTTCGTTGATCCTCCGGCAGATCCTCGGACAGCTGGAGCATCGTCTTCACGTACCCCTGGATCGAGGTGAGCGGCGTGCGCAGCTCGTGGGTGAC
>JAYVBZ010000386.1:0-2016 GCA_043750215.1 Actinomycetota bacterium | reverse complement strand
CATCCGATCAGCCCGCAGGAGATCGGCCACGTTGTTCTCAGGGTCCGCGATCTGGCGGTGTCGGTCCCCTTCTACGAACTCCTGGGATTCACGAAGGTAGGCGAGATCCCGGGCGCGATGGCGTTCTTCACGGCCACCGGCGCCAACCACCACGATCTGGCCCTGCAACAGGTGGGAGCGGGCGCGCCTGCGCAGCCGTCCTTCGGTGTCGGTCTGTACCACATCGCGATCCGGCTCCCGTCCGATGATCACGTCCGTGCGGCGTTCAGGACGCTTTCCTCCGCAGGGGTCGAGATGACGGGGACCGCCGATCACGCGGTCAGCCACAGCCTATATCTCAAGGACCCCGACGGGATCGAGATAGAGCTGTACGCCGATGTCGAAGGGTGGGATCAGCTCCCGGAAGGCGAACGCCTGGCGATCAGGCCCTGGGACCCGCGCTAACCGGTCGATCGATCACCGGTTGGTCCGCGAGAAGCGCAGCTTCACAGCGTTCGCGCATATCCACCATGACGGTGCGAAGCGCCGCCGGATCTGACTGATAGCGGCGCAGGTCGACCTCCAGCGAGATCGCGCCCGCGTAGCCGGAGCCGGCCAGATCGCGCAAGAACCCGTCGATCGGCAGCACGCCCTGTCCGGGAGGAAGATGTGAATCCCAGCCGCGCCCGGCGTTGTCGGACAGATGCACGTGCCGCAGGCGTGAGCCGAAGGTACGCCGGAGCGCCACCAGGTCGTGCCGGGCCACGGCCGCGTGACTCGTGTCCAAGACCAGATGTTCCAGTCCGTCGAGTTCGTGGATGTCGGCGTTGCTGTGTAAGGCGAACCCGCGTCGATCTTCTGTCTTGCCGAAGGGGAACATGTTCTCCAGGGCGACGGTGACTCCCGTTCGCTCTTCAAGTCCTGCCAGGCGTTCTTCCAGCCAGCCCTGATACTGGCGCTGCCAGCGGAACGGCGGGTGGATCACGACGAGAGGGATACCGGCCTCGCGTGCGACCTCGATCGAACGGTAGATCTTCCGAACGGGATCGGTACTCCACACCCGACGGGTGAGGAGCAGGCACGGTGCGTGGAGCGCGCCGATCCTGAGCCCGGACTCCGCCGCCAGCTTCTGCATACGGCTTGGATCCTGGCTGTCAGGGTCGTTCGTGACCATGACTTCTATCCCGGTGTAACCGGCGCCGGCTGCCGCATCAGTGGTCTGGGCAAGGGGGCGGCCGAAGAACGCAGCCGAGGAGAAGAGGATCGAGGGGGCCGGGGAAGCCATCTTGGGATGGTAGCGCACATGGGCCCGCTATCCTGAGGCGCATGTGGATCTTCCCCGCCCTTGCCGCGACTATCGCCCTGGTCTTCGCCGGACTCCTGGTGCGCCAGTTCGCTCGTCGCCGGCGTTCC
The DNA here is from genome assembly GCA_043750215.1 of Actinomycetota bacterium. Classification (GTDB taxonomy): domain Bacteria; phylum Actinomycetota; class UBA4738; order UBA4738; family HRBIN12; genus JANXVR01. The sequence goes on along the minus strand of JAYVBZ010000386.1, from coordinate 624 downwards.
TACCAGGTGCTGTGGGCGATCTCGCTCGTCATGTATGCGGCCGCGTCGATCGCCGTGGCCATCGGTTCGCAGGGCCATTGGACCAAGGGCACCTATGCGGTCTTCTGGACGTTCGGCGCCGTCCTCAACGTCCCGTTCCTGGCCGCAGGGGAACTCCAGCTCCTGGTTCGCGATACCACGTTCCATCTGGCGATCGACATCGTCCTGGTCTTCGTCGTCGCCTACGTAGTGGCTACGGTTCGCAGGGCGAACTTTGATCCGGTCGCGCTGACGGGCGAGCTCCCCAGCGGGAAGGATGTGTTCGGTCCGGGTTCTGCGGCTCACGGCCTCCCGCAGTTCGTGTCCTACCCCTCCTATTTCTTGCTGGTCTTCGGCGCGCTGTGGTCGGCGTGGAAGATGCGCGGGCGCTCGGAATTGAAAGACCGCTTCACTGGAACCCTGTGGATCGCGCTGGGAGCCACGGTGATCGCCGGGTTCGGGTCGGCGTTCGCGGCGCTGGGAAAGCTCGCGCTCTTCTCCATCGCCTTGGCCGCCGGGATCGCCATGATGTTCCTGGGCTTCCTTCGGGCATCGCGCCAGAGCGCGCCGGCTGTAGCGCCGGTCGGAACCACAGCCGCCCCGCCT
>JAYVBZ010000385.1:0-2530 GCA_043750215.1 Actinomycetota bacterium | reverse complement strand
CCGCCGGAACCCGGGCCAGGCCGCCGCCCATGCTCCTGTGGTCAAGACGACCTGCGGCGCCCGAACCCGCCCGTGCGACGTCATGACCACCGCGGGCTTGGTGTGTTCTATCCCCGTCACGTGCGTTCGTTCGAAGATATGGACGCCGCGCTCCAGCAGAACACGGCGGAGACCGCGCGCCATCCTGGCCGGTTGCACGGTGGCCGAGTCCTTCAGGAACGCGCCACCAAGGAACCGAGGCGAGTCCGCGATCGCGCGGGCCTCCTGGCCGGTGAGCGGTTGCATCCGATCAGCCAACCCCAGCTGGGCGCAGAACCCCGCTGCATCCGATGCTCCTACGCCCCCTTGCCAGTCGCCGGCACGAGCACCGAGCACACCGTCGTGGTGATACCAGGCATCCACGTGATGCGCCTGCAACCACGACCCGATCTGGGTCACCGCGTCGGCGACCACCGTGGCGTAGCGGATCCCTTCATCTCGACCGAACAACCGGCAGAGCCCCTCCAGGTCCCACCAGGAAGGCGAGACGAATCCTCCGTTGCGGCCGCTGGCTCCGCCTCCGCAGATGTCCTGCTCCAGCAGCACCACGCGAAGACTCGGGTCACGCTCGGTGAGTTCCACAGCGGTCCACAGCCCGGCGAACCCACCTCCAACGATGCACACATCGGCGGAGATCGCGGACTCCAGCGGCGGGCACGGGGCGCCGGGTTGGCCGGCGAGCGCCTCTTGCAGCCAGAACGACCGAGCCGAGTCCGGATAAACCATGTCCAAGGGGACCGAAGCGCGCCGACTCATGTCGGCACCCTTCGAGCCCGGAGGCGTTCCGTGGCTGCCAACAGCCCGCGCCCGATCAACAGATAGAGCAATGAGAAACTGCTTCCTACCAGCAGGAACGTCACCAGCTCACCTCCACGGGGCGACCCCACCAGCCACGATCGAACCAAGAGGCTCAACGGCACTGCCGCAGCCCATGCGAGGACGACCACCCCCCACGAACGCCGGCGATATACCCCGAAACCGGCGGCGGCGATCACCCAGGCGATCGACAGCGGCCCCAGGTTCCGCACCAGCACCGCGAGCACGCCCACGTCGTGATGCGACAGCATGCCGGTCAGCACGAACGCGAACAACGCGAGCCCGTCGGTCACCATGAGAACCCGCGGGGACCACGGTGAGTGATCCCGCGTCACAACTCCTCCGGTGTCCACGCCTGCATGCTCCCAGACCCTCTCTTGACGAACATGTAAGGATGACGCATCCCATGGCCGGGACATCGCTTCATCTCGCGCGGGTTCGCGCGGCGTTCGCCCTTGGCACCGCCGCGCTCCTCGTGGCATGCAGTGCAGGGGCCTCGTCGCCCGCGAACTCCACCCGATCCCCAACCCCGCCGCCCTTTTCCATCACGGTGAACGGCGCCAGCAGAGCCGTGGCACAAGGCACGACGTTCCACGTGCTGGTCCGTTCGCTGCATCTGCATGCGCAACCCGGACGGCTCTTGTCGGTGTCCGGCACGGTCATTACGCACGCTGCCTTCAGAGGCCATATCGAACTCAACGGCGATCAGCACCCTGCTATCAACGCCCCACTGTCCTCAGGAGACACCGTCACCGTGGTCGATGCCAAGGACCGAACGGAACCGGTTCGACGCAGAGTGGTGATGCTGGATCCTCGGCTGGGCGATCCGGAAACAACGCTCACCGCGTACCCGATGCGGCAAGTCACGACGACCGGTCGAGTTTCGGGGACCGTCGCCTCCGTCATCTATCACCCCATCGGAAAGGCGAAGCCGCCGGCAGAGGTGGCACTCACGTTCGACGATGGGCCGTGGCCGGTGAGCACGCTGCGCATCCTGAAGATCCTCAAGCACTACCGCGTGCCCGCCACGTTCTGCATGGTCGGATACGAAGTAGACCGGTATCCCTCGATCGCGCGGGCCGTGCAACGAGCTGGCATGACCATCTGCAACCATTCGTGGGATCACCCCCTCGACCCGGCCTTGGCCGACCTTACGCCTCAACATCTGCGCGACGAGCTGTCGCGCACCAACCATGCCCTTGGCTCGCTGGGTATCCAGACGACGTTGTTCCGCCCGCCCGGCGGCAGTGAGAACGACGTCGTGGTGCAGGCGGCCCGAGATCAAGGGATGCGGGTCGTGATGTGGAGCGTCGACCCTCAGGACTGGAAGTCGAAGCTGACCGCCAAACAGGTGGCCGCGCGCGTGCTGTCACGCGTGCGGGCCGGATCCATCGTGCTGTTGCACGATGGAGGAGGCGACGCGGGCCACACCATCAAGGCCCTACCGGCCATCATCAAAGGGATCAGGAAGATGGGTCTGAAGCTGGTCGCCATCCCGAACTTCCCCGCCGGCTGACCCCTTTCCGGGCTCGGGCGGGCGGTTGGGTCGTAGGCTGGCCGTATGGATCCGATCACGGTGCTCTTCGATGAAGACTGCGGTCTCTGCCGTTGGAGCGCTAGCAAGCTGCGGGCGTGGGCCGAAGGCGGTGCGCTTCGGTTCGTCGGCATCCGGTCC
>JAYVBZ010000384.1:0-7337 GCA_043750215.1 Actinomycetota bacterium | reverse complement strand
CGCATCTCACCGGCAGGAAGGGCGAGAACCTGCTGATCCCGGGAGCCCCCGGCGTTGCCGCGGAGGTCGTGATGCTGGTCGGTTGCGGTCCCAAGTCGGAGTTCACGATCACTGCTATGCGGCGGGCCCTGGGACGCGTGGCCCCGCAGCTCGCGACGTTTGGCTCGGCAGCCACCACGTTCCCGATGGTCTTCGGCGCCAAGCAGGCGGTCGAGGCGGTGGGCGCCGCGGTCGAAGGGTTGGCTCTGGGCGCCTATCGCTTCACCGAGTACAAGACGGAGAAGGCCAAGCCTGCGTTGAAGAAAGCCGTCGTGGTCGGGTCGGGGCGCTGGGATCACAGGGCTGCCACTTCGGCGGTCAAACGCGCGGCGATCATCACCGATGCGCAGTGTTGGGCGCGAGACCTGGTGAACACCCCCGCGGGTGATATGCCGCCGGCGAAGATCGCGCGTGAGGCGCAGAAGATGGCGAAGTCCGTGGGCCTTGCGTGCAAGGTGTGGACCGACGCGCAACTTCGAGCCGGAGGGTTCGGTGGCATCGTCGGTGTGGGAAAAGGAAGTGCGAACCCGCCCCGCATGATCGAACTCACCTACACGGGCGCCGGCAGGCAGACGCCCATCGCGCTCACGGGCAAAGGGATCGCGTTCGACTCCGGCGGTCTTTCCATCAAGGACGCGAAGTCCATGGAGAACATGAAAGATGACATGGGTGGGGCGGCGTCGATCCTCGCGACCATGCGAGTCATCGCGCAGCTCAAGCCGAAGATCAACGTGATCGCCGCGATACCGTGCAGCGAAAACATGCCGGGCGGCCTCGCGCAGCATCCCGGTGACGTGATCCGCCACCGTGGCGGCAAGACATCCGAGGTGCTCAATACCGACGCGGAAGGCCGTCTGGTCTTGGCCGACTCGCTCGCCTACCTGGCGGAGAAGAAGCCGCAGCTCATCATCGACACCGCCACGCTCACCGGTGCCTGCATGGTGGCGCTGGGGGCCGATGTCGCAGGTGCGTTCGGCAATGACGACCAACTGATCCGAGAGGTCGTGGATGCTGGCAACGCAGTAGACGAGCCGATGTGGCAGATGCCGCTCTATCTGGACTACCGCACGCTCATCGACTCCCACGTGGCCGACATCAAGAACACCGGCGAGCGCTACGGTGGGGCCATCACTGCTGCGTTGTTCCTCGCCGAGTTCGTCGGCGACACTCCGTGGGTGCATCTGGACATCGCGGGGCCTGGCTTCGCGGAGCGAGCGACATCGTTGGCCGCGCGGGGGGGCACCGGCGTGCCGGTCCGCGCGTTGGTGAAGTTCCTCATGGACCGGGCGGCCGTGGGGGTTCGGTGATGGCGGAGGAGGCCAAACCCGCTCCAACTGGGCCGGTCCTTGCGGTCTTCGCCCATCCCGACGACGCGGAGATCTGTGCCGGCGGGGTGCTGACGAAATGGGCGGTTGCCGGCCGCGAGGTCCACCTGCTGATCCTCACGAACGGCGACCGTGGCTCGGGGGACGCTGCTCGCGATCGCGTGGAACTTGCCGCGAAGCGTGCCGCCGAGACCGATGCCGCTGCGGTGCTCATGGGGCTCTCGACCTCCCTGATCCTCGATGCGCACGACGGCGAACTCCAGAACACCCCAGAGGTACGCGAACCCGTGGCCCGCCGCATCCGCGAATTGGGCGCAGAGACCGTCCTGTCCTGCGATCCCACCGCAGTGTTCTTCGAGAACCGTTACTACAACCACTCGGATCATCGGATGGCGGGCTGGGTGGCGCTGGACGCCGCATTCCCCGCGGCCGGCAACCCGCACTTCTTCCCCGAACACCTCGATCAAGGCCTCGAGGTCCGAGATGTGCATGACATGTGGCTGGGCTGGTCTAACGAACCGAACCACGCCGAGGACATCAGCGGCTTCTTCGACACGAAGATCAGGGCCCTCGCAGCTCACGATAGTCAGCTCAGCGAAGGGATCCGTTTCTTCGAAGAGTTCCTGGGAGAAGACGCCGTGCGCGAAGGTAAGAAGATCGGCGTCAAGCACGCCGAGCCCTTCCGCGTTCTGGATCTGAGCTAGCTATTCCTTGGTGCCGACGCAGATCAGGACGTCGCGGAAGTCGGTGAGCGGATCCGCGAAGCGTTCGCGGAACGTGGCTTTCGCGCGGAGGAGGAACGCATCCCACGCCGTGTCACCCAGCATCTGCCGCACGAAGCGTCCCGTGGCGAATACGGCGAGTCCGTCCACGTAGTCGTCCACGTCATAGGTCCACCGATACCGACGGGGCTCGCTGCGCACGCGACGGAGGCCGGAATCGATGAACAGCTCTTCCAGCTCGGTCCGTTTGGCGAAGCGCTCATGACCCGGAACGGCCCGGCCGTAGGTAGGTTCCAGCATGGCCCTGGGGACGATGGTTTCGACCATCTCGCGCCATGTGTCGGAGAACGCATCGCGGCCGTCCGACCACGACGACACCGCCAGCCGTCCGCCCGGCCTCAACACGCGGAGCATGTCGTGCAAGGCCGTCTCCGCTTTGGTGAAATGCGCGATCACGAAGTTTGCCGTAAGGACGTCGAACGTTCCGGCGTCGAAGGGAAGGTCGAGCGCTTCCGCGGCGGCCAGGCGCAGGGACGGGCGAACGCGATGTCCTTCGGCCGCCATCTGGAACGATGCGTCGATGCCGACCGCCCATCCCCCGACCGCTTCGGCAGCTTCCATCCCGGTCCCGGTGCCGGTGCCGACGTCCAGGACCCGATCCCCGGCCTTCACGACGCTCAACTCGATGAGATCCTTCGCGACCTCGGCGAACCTGCCGGCGTGGATCCGTTCATACGTCGAGGCCACGTCGTCGTAGGAGCGCCAGTCTTCCATGCGGACAGACTACCGGCGCGGGTTGGTCTCGACCTTCGGCCGCTAGGCTGTCGGCCGATGCGAGGCGGACGATGAAGGGCTCGGCAGGAGTCATGGCGCTCGTGCTCGCCCAGCTCGTGGCGGGGGGCCTCGCGTTCCTCTGGTTCACCCCTATCTGGGGAGAGGTCAAGCGGGGATTCTTCAAACTGAACGGCGTGCTGTTGCTGCTGTCCGCGCTCGCGACCTGGGCCTCGGCGAAGGCGGGCGCCGTGCCGGGGAGTAGTTCCGGGGCCTGGGCGGTTCGGCTCTCGCTGGCCACGCTTGTGGCAACGGGGCTGTTCACGGTGCTGTTGTTCGCCAGGCAGGAAGCTGCCGCCCGTGTGGTGGGCATCGTGGCCGTTCTGGTTGCGTTGGCCGACTTGGTCGCGATGTCGCCCCTCTCGCATCAAGGCGCAGCCCTGGGTTTGTTCCAATCGATCGCGGGCGCCGCCTTCTTGGGCGCGGTCGTGGACGGGCTGATGCTGGGCCACTGGTATCTCACCGACCGTGGGCTTTCCCGTGGCCCTATCAACCGTTATGCAGACATCCTGCTGGTTGCAGTGGTGCTCGAGGCCGCCGCGGTCATCAGCGGTGGGTTCGGCGGAAGCGGGTCTTCGCGATCGTTCAATCCGCTGCTAACCGCAGGAGGACTCGCTCCGTGGATCGCACTCGGGATGGTAGGAACGACGCTCCTGATCGCCGTGATGGTGAAGGCGGCGCTTCGAGGCGATCGGGGATCCGCGGTCCAGTCGGCCACCGGCTTCTACTACCTTGCCGTGATGACCGCGTTGACGGCTGAGGTCGCCGTGAAGACCCGCTTCTTCGAGCGGTAGCTGATGCGGATCGCCCTGATCATCGTCGCGGCGCTGGCAGAGGTGGTGTCGTGGCGGATCCTCGCCCGCCCCGGCAGGGCGACCGAGTGGAACCTCATGATCGCGGTGTTCCTAGTGCAAGGGGTGGTCGCGCTTATCGTCTGGCACGTCGAGTGGTTCTCGGACATGGCCCCGCTGGTTTCCATCGCCGTTGGTCTGGCGAGCGGCGCCGTGCTCTACGCGGGAACGCGCGCCTTCGTCGGGGTGGCGGTGCGTTCGCCGTTGTTCCGCGAGCATGTCGCCGACCAGTACGATCGGGCTCGGCAGGTCTCTCTTCCTGTAGGTCTCGCGCTCGCGGCGCTTGTCGCCGTGCCGGGAGAGGAGCTGTTCTGGCGGGGGGCCGTCCAAGGACTGGCGGGGGACCACTGGTCCGAGGTTGTGGGGATGCTCGTGGCGTTGGTCGGCTACATCGGCGTGAACACGGCGAGCGGGAAGTTGCCGTTGGTTGCCGCCGCGGTGGTCGGAGGGCTGGCATGGGGAGGGCTCACCTTGTTCACGGGCGGCATCCTGGCCGCGGTCATGTGTCACGGGCTCTGGACCGGGCTCATGCTCGCGTATCCACCACGGGCGGGTCGGTCGATGGGGGCCCCGCGCGAGATGATGCCGTCATGAGTTTCCTGTCCACGGCGGTCCAGACGGTGCTGGAGGAAGGACCATTCTGCGCGGTGGCCACCATGACCCCGCGCGGCCCGCACTGTACGCCGCTGGTCTTCGCCTATTCGGGCGGGCGTCTGTGGCTCACCACGTCGCGCGGGTCGGTGAAGGCCCGCGCGTGGAAGGTGGATCCGGGTGTCTCTGGGTTGATCCGACACGGGAGCGCGTCGGTGACGTTCACCGGCACCGTGACTACCTACGACGCGCTTGATCGCGGGTCATGGGGTTCGGCAGTGAGCGGCGTGGTCTCGATCACCCGCGCCACAGCGAAGTTCAGCCGGAAGAACGCCAAGTTCTTCGCAGGCTACGCCGTGGATGCCCGCCAGGTACCGCTTGCCTGGACGCCCCCGGGCCGGGTGTTCGTCGCCATCGACATAGAAAGAACCGCGCTGCTGGAAGACGACGGCGTGCAGGAGGGCAGGGGGCGGTGGGCTGGCGAGGTCTCCTCGCACCCGACGTTCCGTGCAGCGAAGAAGGGCGATGACCCACTGGCCGCCTTGCCCGGCGATCTGCGTGAGGAACTCGGCCGCGCGGGCGAGGGTGTATTGACCGTGCAGGGCGCGCGCGGCCCGGTCGCGCTCCCGGTCCGCTGGCGCGCCGAAGACGCGGCCCTCTACGCGGCGTTGCCCGCCGAAACACTCGCATTGGCGGGCGTGGGTCCGGATGCACCGGTTTCGCTCAGCGTGGATAAGCCCTCGGCCTGGCGTGCCCGGGACATGGTTGGCGCGATGGTGCAGGGCACGGGTTCCTGCTACGTGGGGGAGCAGTTGGGTTCCGGGGTGAAGACCGCACGGACGTTGGCGGCCGACATGGCGCCGGGTGCAGACGCCTTGGTGCGTGTGCATCCGTCTCGCCTTGTGTGGTGGAAGGGTTGGTCCAGCGGGAGCGCGGTGGTTGGGTGACCACCGTCGAAGTCTCGGTGGAAGTTGACGCACCCCCCGAGCGCGTGTGGGCGGTCACGAGCGATCCGAAGAACCTGGCGCAGTGGGATCGTCACGTTATGGACGTCCGGTTCCCGCAAGGGCAAGTTGGGCCCGGCACCCGGTATGAAGTCACGATGGGCTTCATGCGCGTACGTACGCACGTGACGGTGACGGTGTTGGAGTGGGAGCCGCCGTGGCGCTCGAGTCTGCTGCTTGATGGGTTGCTGGAAGCGACGGTGACCACGTCGGTGGCCTCCCTTCCATTCGATCGGAGCGTTTTGCGCCAACAGGTGGATTACCGGTTCAAGGGGCCGCTTGGGGGGTTCGGCGCGATGAGCTTGAACGCGGTCGGTGGCTCGCAACTGGCCCTTCGCCGGGGCGTCCTCGCACAGAAACGCCAGATAGAAGCCATGGGGTAGCGTTCGGGACCCCGTGACGGCGCGGGGCCATCTCCGCCATGATGGATCCTGTGAAAGCGCGAAACGTTCTGTGGGGTGCAGCGCTCGGGGCGGCGGGAGCTGCGATCGGTCATGCCGCCGTTCGAACCGAAGCGGGCCGCGCGTTGGACGAGCAGCTCTTCAAAGCTGTCAATGCCGGACACGGGCCTCGGGCCGACCGCCTCTTCTTCTCCGCGACCGAACTCGGGTCCCTCTACGCCGCCGGAGCCGCCGCAGGCGCGCTTGCGCTCTGCGGGCGGCCGCGTGCGGCCGCCCGGGCCCTGAGCGCGGCCGGTGCCACGTGGCTCCTAGGTCAAGGCATCAAGAAGACGGTGAACCGTCCCCGCCCCTTCCAAGCCGACGAAGACGGAACGCGGCGGATGATCGCCGAACCGCAAGGGACATCCTGGCCATCCAGCCATCCCGCGGTGCTCACCACCTTCACGCGAGTGGCCGCCCGCGAACTGGGCGTTGGCGCGGTCGGGTCGGCGGCGCTAACGACGCTTGACGGGGTGGTCGCAACCTCGAGGGTCTACCTCGGCGTGCACTACCCAAGCGATGTCGCCAGCGGCCTGCTGTTCGGGCGGGCCGTGGCGCGCCTGTGGCCCCGCGGCCGCGAACGCGGCTGACCGCGGCTAGACTCGCATCCATGTTTATCCTGGGGTCGATCGGTTGGCCGGTGCTCGACCGCATCCGCATCGGGAGTTGGTTCGCGGTGTCGCCACACGGGCTCGGTATCGCGATCGGCTTCATGATCGGTGCTGCGCTCCTGACCAAACTGGCCCCGCGGCGAGGGGTCAGCGACGAGCACATCAGCACGATGATCTTCTGGGCACTGATCGGCGCGATCGTGGGCGCGCGCCTCTTCTACGTGATCGCGCACCTGAGCGATTTCGCCAGCCCGCTGGAATGGTTGCAAGTGTGGAAGGGCGGTATCTCGCATCCATGTTTATCCTGGGGGGGATCGCCGGGGCGGTGTTGGTGAACATCCCTCGACTCCGCCACTACGGCTACACATTCTTCCAGATCATGGATCCTGCGGCGATCGCGGTGGCGTTGGGGATCGCGATCGGCCGGCTCGGCGACTTGGTGATCGGCGATCACCTGGGCAAGCCGACCAGTTGGCTGGGCGCCTGGACCTATCACGGAGGGACGCTCGCGCCTCCTTGGGTCGAGGCTAACGGTGTGTGGCAGGCGCAGCTGTACGACGGTCACGTCGCGGCGATCTCGAGAGGCGCCGCGGTCATCTGCGACGCGGCGAGGAACTTGTCCACGGCCGCGCCTGCCGCGTGTCTGCCCGGCCACATGATTTCCTCGGGCGTTGGCGTCCACCAGACCGCGATGTACGACATGCTGCTCGCATGGATCTTGTTCGCCTTGCTCTGGCGGCTGAACAAGAAGGTGCGCCGGCCCGGCATCCTCACGCTGACCTTTGGGTTGTACTACGGGCTGTGTCGAGTGCTCGAGGATTCGCTGCGCATCGACAAGCGCTTCGGTCCGTTCACCGGATCGCAATGGACGGCGCTGACCGTGTCCACGATCAGTCTGTCGCTGCTGATCTGGTGGGCCTCTC
>JAYVBZ010000383.1:0-2352 GCA_043750215.1 Actinomycetota bacterium | reverse complement strand
GCTGGTATCGGTGCGGACGTCGATCACCTGAGGTGAGATCTGCTGGAACGATGTTCGCACGTCATCGGGGATAAAGCGGGTGAGCTGGGAGAACGAGTGTGGATCCTCCAGTCCTTTCGGTCGGCGGTAGTACCGCTGGGGGTAGTAGACGTGCAGCGCATCGCGCGCGCGGGTGAGTGCGACGTAGAGGAGCCGGCGTTCCTCTTCGATCTCTTCGTCGTTCCCGGTAGCCATATCCGAAGGGATCATGCCATCGGCCGCGTGGATCACGTGTACGGCGTCCCATTCCAGGCCCTTGGCCGAGTGGATGGTGGACAGGACCAGCCAATCCTCATCCAAGAGCGGTGGGCCGGCCAGATCACCGGTAGATGAAGGCGGATCAAGTGTCAGTTCGCTGAGGAACCGACCGCGGGTCTCATATCCCTGCGCGAGGACCTCCAGCTGCTCGATGTCCCGCATGCGCGCTGCAGCAGCGTCATATCGGCGAGCGAACACCGGCGTGAGGAATGCCCTGAGGCGTTCGATCTGCGCGGCCGGGAGCAACAGGCTTTCGTCGGCGCATCCGCGGAGTGCAGAGCGGAGTTCCTGCACTCCCTCCAGCGCCGCCCGCGGAACCTCCAACGGTTGGTCCATGAAGTTGACCAGCGGGGAAGGTTGGTGCTCGCTCACGCGGCGGATGCTGATCTGGTCCATCACTCGCCGCGCCGTGGCAGGCCCCATCCCGTCGGGCAGTTGCAGGACGCGGAACCAACTGACCTCGTCGAACGGGTTCTCCAGAACCCGGAGGATGCTGAGGGTGTCCTTCACGTGTCCGGCTTCCAAGAACTTCAACCCTCCGTACTTCACGAACGGGATGTTGCGGCGCGCCAGCTCGACCTCCAGCAGGTCGCTGTGGTGCGCCGCCCTGAACAACACTGCCTGCTCGTGCAGCGGGACGCCTTCCTCGCGGTGGCGCAGGACGTTCTCGCACACGGCACTGCATTGCTCGGCCTCGTCCAGGCAGGTGCGAAGGATCGGCATGCGAGCGCCGTCTCGTTTCGACCAGAGCGTCTTCTCGTGCCGTTGTGGGCTCAGACTGATCACGGCATTCGAGGCGGTCAGGATAGGCGTGGTTGACCGATAGTTCTGTTCCAGCTTGATCACCGTTGCCTGAGGGAAACGCGTGGGGAACTCAAGGATGTTGCGAACGGTGGCGGCGCGGAAGCTATAGAAGGATTGCGCGTCGTCGCCGACCACCGTCAGGTTTCGCGGGGTGTTTGCTGGCCGCAGCCCCTCGAGGATGTCGGCTTGGAGCGCGTTCGTGTCCTGGTATTCATCGACCAAGATGTGATCGAACATCGCAGCGAGTGGTGTTCGCGTTGCCGGCGCCCACGCGATGGCTTTCCAGAACAGGAGGAGATCGTCGTAGTCCATGACGTTCTGGTCGCGCTTGCGTGCGGTGTAGGCCGTGAAGATCTCGCGGATGCCCTCGGCTTCGTCCAAGCACCACGGATAGTGGGTCTTCAAGACATCGCCGAGCTTCTCGCCCGCGTTCACTGTTCGCGAGTAGATCCCCGCGAGCGTCTCCTTCCGCGGGAATCGGCGTTCGCGAGCGCTGAAGCCGAACTCCTCGCGCAAGAGGTTCATGACGTCGGCGGCGTCGGATCCATCCAGCACCGTGAAATCGGGTCTGAGGCCGAGCGGACGGCCGTGTAAGCGCAGAAGCCGGTTCGCCACGGCGTGGAAGGTGCCGCCGATCACCCGACCGGTCTGGTTGTCCCCGGTGAGTCGTTCGGCCCGCGACAGCATCTCTCTTGCCGCTCGGCGGCTGAAGGTAAGGAGCAGGATCCGTTCGGGGCGAACCCGCTGCTGGCCGATCAGCCAGGCCACTCGGGCAGCCAAGGTCATGGTCTTCCCCGTGCCCGCCCCCGCGACGATGAGCAGAGGCCCCTCACCGTGCGTGACGGCGGCGAGTTGCTCTGGGTTCAGATCGGCAGGCTCGAACATATGTTCGGCAGTATATGCCGACGCGAGGGGTCAGCTGGCGATCAAACCGAGTTCTCTCAGCGTTCCTACAGGCACGGCGTGGCAATACGGCTGGTGCCCGTTCTTCTCGTAGTAGGACTGGTGGTAGTCCTCGGCGGAGTAGAACGCGCCGCCCTCTCGGATCTCGGTGACGATCGGCCGGTCGAACCTGGCCTGTGCCCGATCGCGGCTGGTCCTCGCGGCCTCCAACTGCTCCGAGGAGTGGGTGTAGATGGCGCTCCGGTACTGGTCACCTACGTCGGGCCCTTGGCGATTCATCTGTGTGGGGTCGTGCATCGCCCAGAACACTTCGAGGAGCTGGTCGTAGCTCACGACCGCGGGGTCGAA
>JAYVBZ010000382.1:0-2477 GCA_043750215.1 Actinomycetota bacterium | reverse complement strand
TTCGATTCGGTGTGGGTCTCGGATCACCTCTTCTACTCGTTCGGCCGATACGGGGCGGACCCGTCCCCGATCGCGTCGCTCGAGGCCATGACCCTTCTTTCAGCCGTATCGGCCATCACCGAACGGGTACGCGTGGGAACGCTCGTCCTCTGCTCGCCGTTCCGCGATGCCGGGATGCTTGCGAAGATGGCGGCCACCGTGGACCGGATCAGCAGCGGGCGTCTGGATCTGGGGGTCGGCGCAGGGTGGAGCAAGGAAGAGTTCGACGCGTTCGGGATCCAGTTTGCTTCTGTGGGGGAGCGGTTCGCCGCATTGGAGGAGACGCTGCAGGTGTTGCAGGCGTTCGGCCGGTCTGACGGGCCGGTGACGTTCGACGGTCGGTCTGTCCATCTGCGCGCGGCGCCCATGGTGCCACCGGCGGTGCAGCATCCCATCCCGGTGTTCGTCGGAGGGAAAGGTGGGCCGCGGTTATTGCGCGTGGCGGTCACCTACGCCGCCGGCTGGAACCTGGTGTGGCGGGTCTCGCCGAAGGATTACGCGGCGAAGGTGGAAGACGTTCGGGCGGCATGTGAAGCTCAGGGCCGCGACCCTGCGACCTTCCGCCTCAGCCTGGGCTTCTACGGAGTGACCGGCACCGATGAGGCCCAGGCCAAAGCCGCCTTCGAGCGTGGGAAGGCGTCCTTCCCCGGAGGCGCCTTGGACCGTGAGTCCTGGGACACCTGGCGCGCGGACACGCTCTCGGGTTCGCCCGAGCAGATCATCGAACGTGTCCGAGCTTTCGAGACGCTCGGCGTTGAAGAGATCGTGCTCTCACCGTGGGTGCTGCCCTTCGCCGTAGTGGAGCCCGAGCAGGTGGAGATGTTCGCGGAACTCGTGCTTGGGCCGCTGAAGGGATGATGGACTTTCCGGACGCGGCGCTCGCGGTCTTGCGCGAAGAGCACTCGCCGCTGCACTGGACCGTCATCCAGGACCTCGCGCTCCGGCGGAACTACCTCGACCCGTTCATCCAGCGCGATCTCCGCGTGAACCTTCTCCAGGCGCTGGGACAGCTGGCGCGCGACGGCCTGGTGGACAAGATGCCGAAAGGGGTCTACGCGCTGAGGCCCATCGCCATCGCTCCCGGTGAACCCTCTCCCACATAGTGGGACCCTCTCCCACATAGTGGGACGGGGCGCCGGAATCCCAAGGTGGAGACGTTCGTCGGCGAAGGTGCGGCAGGGACGCGTGGTGGCTGGAGTGGGCGCCGAGCCCGCCCTAGCGGCGGTAGGTGATGGTGGAGAAGCGTTCGAGCTTCTCGAAGCGGTGTTCGGCCTCGACCCGGCGAACGGTTCCCGAGCGCGAACGCATGACCATCGAGTAGGTGGTAGCCCCGTCGGGCCAATACTTCACTCCGCGGAGCAAGTAGCCACTGGTGATCCCCGTCGCCGCGAAGAACACATCGTCGCCACTCACCAGATCGTCGGTGGTGAGGACCGCGTCCAGGTCGAACCCGTCGTCGATGAGCGAGCGTTTCTCGGCGTCGTCGCGGGGCGCTAACCGACCCTGGATGGCCCCACCCAGGCACTTCAGCGCGGCTGCGGAGATCACGCCCTCAGGCGTGCCGCCGATGCCGATCAGCAGGTCGACCTCGTTTCGCGGCAACGCCGCGGCGATCGCGCCCGCCACATCTCCGTCACGGATCAGGAACACCTGGGCCCCCACCGACCGGACCGCGGTGATGATGTCCGCGTGTCGAGGGCGATCCAAGATGGTGACCGTGATCTCTTCGGGCTTCACACCCTTAGCCTTTGCCACCCTTCGCACGTTCTCCTCCGGGGGAGCAGTGATGTCGATGGCGTCCACCCCAGCCGGCCCGACGGCGATCTTCTCCATGTAGACGGCTGCGCCGGGGAAGAACATCGTCCCGCGTTCGGCCAGCGCGATCACGCTGAGCGCGTTGGCTTGGCCGATCGCGGTCAGCGTGGTGCCGTCGATCGGATCCACTGCGACATCGGTGGCAGGTCCGTCACCGTTACCGACCTGCTCGCCGTTGAAGAGCATGGGTGCCTCGTCCTTCTCGCCCTCGCCGATGACCACGACACCCGCCATGGACACCGAGTCGATCATCAGCCGCATGGCATCCACCGCGACGCCGTCGGCCGCCAGTTTGTCTCCCCGGCCCACCCACCGACCCGAAGCCAAGGCGGCCGCCTCGGTCACGCGGACCAACTCCATGGCGAGGTTGCGGTCGGGACGGGGTTCGGTTGGTGTGCTCATCTCAGGACCTCCAGGATGTCGCGAGGGTCAGCGCCTTCGAACAAGACGCGATGGATGGCCGAATGGTACGGGAGCGAGAGGCCGTGCTCGCCTGCGAGCCGCGACACGTCGCGGGTTGAATAGGCTTCGAGCTTGCAGCGCGCCATGCGCAAGGCGCTGCCGTCATCCCCGGATAGCAGCATGTCGTCCATATAGACCGAAAGGCTCATGCCCCCGTGATG
>JAYVBZ010000381.1:0-3772 GCA_043750215.1 Actinomycetota bacterium | reverse complement strand
CTCTGCCAGCACCTCCATATCGGGGCGGTCATCGATCAGCAGCCTGAGCCCAGCGCGCACCACCGGCAACGGGTCGACCAGGATCACGCCCAGCCGCCGTTTCGGCGCGGGCACGCGTGCAGAGATATCGGGGTGTCTGCTCACTGGCGTGCACTCTACGGGGGTCTTTTCGAAGGCGCCACCCCCGTCTGGGGTGCATATCGGCAGGTCGGGGGCGGTAACTGAGCCCTCGGGCGAAGAAGTCAGGTCAGGTTGATCAGTCCCAACTTAGCTGCGCGCGCGACGGCTTGTACCCGCGTACGCGCGCCCAGCTTGCGATAGAGCTTCGCCGCGTGTGTCTCGACCGTGCGGGGGGAGATGCCCAGCCGCGTCCCGATCTGGTGCATGGTGAGGCCTTCGCTGAGGTAGACCAAGATCTGCTGTTCGCGCCGGGTGAGCATCGCCGCCAATTCAGAGCTCTCCCGAGCCTTCCGCGCGAACTCCCCCAGCTTCAGCACGGCACCCAGTTCCAGGCCCGGATCGATGATCCGCTCACCTGCGGCAGTCCTGCGAACAGCGTCGGCGAGGCCGTGCATCGCGGCCCCCTTGAGGAGGTAGCTCTGCACCCCGAACTTCAGCGCGTCCAACACCGCCGCGCCGTCGCTGCGCTGGGAAAGGGCGAGCACCGCCCCCGGGTATCGGGCCTCTTTCAGACGCGCCAGTGTGTCCTGCCCTCCTCCATCGGGAAGATCTAGATCCAAGATCACGACGTGGGGTGAGAGCGCGGTGGCGGCGTTCAACGCCTCACCGGCGTCCGCCGCCTCGCCGACCAATTCCAGGTCATCAGCTTCCTCGCAGGCCAGGCGCGCGACCCCGCGGATCAGGGGGTGCGCATCGACCATGAGAACGCGGATCGTGGGGGTTCCCATCTGAGGAAGGCTACCCCCTGTGCGTATCCACCCCGGGGAGAGACACTGACCAGATGACAGAACGCCCCGCCAACCGGCTGGCCGGCCAGACCAGCCCATACCTTCTGCAGCACGCACACAACCCTGTCGATTGGTACCCCTGGCGCGAGGACGCGTTCGCGAAGGCGCGGGCGGAGGGCAAGCCGATCTTCCTCTCGATCGGGTATGCCGCGTGCCACTGGTGTCACGTGATGGAGCGAGAATCGTTCGAGAACGCAGACACCGCGGCCCTGCTGAACGAGCGATTCGTGAGCATCAAGGTCGACCGTGAAGAACGGCCGGACGTGGACTCCATCTATATGGACGCGGTGCAGGCGATGAACGGGCACGGCGGCTGGCCACTCTCGGCGTTCCTGACTCCGGAGGGCCGGCCCTTCTACGCGGGGACGTACTACCCGCCGGAGCCGCGTCACGGGTTGCCCTCGTTCCGTCAGGTGCTCACGGGACTGTCCGATGCGTGGCGCGAGCGTCGCGAGGAGATCGACGCGCAGTCGCTCCGAGTCACGGAAGCCATCGCCAAGGCAGGGCACGTGGAGGGCAGCGCCCAGACTCTGACCGACGCGGTCCCCCGGGCGGCGATGGCCCGGCTCCGGGAGCAGTTCGATACCCGGTGGGGCGGGTTCGGTGGGGCGCCGAAGTTCCCGCAGCCGATGACGCTGGAGTTCGTCTTGCGGCGAGCCATGCGCCAGGACACCGATGCGTTGGAGATGCTGGTGATCACGCTGGACCGGATGGCCGACGGCGGGATGTATGACCAGATCGGCGGTGGCTTCTCCCGCTACTCCACCGACGCGACGTGGCACGTGCCGCACTTCGAGAAGATGCTCTACGACAACGCACTGTTGGCGCGCCTCTACGTTCGCGCGTGGCAGGTGACGAAGAACCCGCGATACCGACGCGTGGCCACCGAGACGCTGGACTACCTGGTTCGAGAGATGCAGCACCCGGACGGTGGGTTCTGGTCCAGCCAGGATGCGGACTCCGAAGGCGTCGAAGGGAAGTTCTTCGTGTGGTCCTGGGACGACCTGGTCGCGCTGGTTGGTGAGCCCGTCGCCACGGCGTTCGGGGCCACGCCGGAAGGGAACTGGGAGGGGACGAACGTGTTGTGGCATCCGATCCCGCTTTCGGGGATCGCGGCCGAGTTCGGCCGGACCCAGGAGGCGTTCGCTGCGGAGGTCGACGCCGCCCGCGCGATGCTGTTCCAAGCTCGGGAGCGCCGCGTGCACCCGGGAACCGACGACAAGGTGGTGACGGCATGGAACGCGATGGCCATCGAAGCGTTCGCGGAGGCTGGCCGTGCGTTCGAAATGCCAGAGTATGTTCGCATCGCCGAACGCTGCGCGGACTTCGTGCTCGCCGAACTCCGGGATCCCCAGGGCCGCCTGTTGCGCTCGTGGCGGAACGAGGTCGCCGGGAGCCCGGGTTTCTCCGATGATCATGCGTTGCTCGGTTCAGCGTTGCTTGCGCTCTATGGCACCACGTTCCGGCTGCGGTGGTTCCAGGAGGCGCGAGCGTTGGCCGGCGTCTTGCTGGAGCGGTTCGCCGATGCGGATCGGGGCGGATTCTTCCTCACTGGCGAGGACGCCGGCGCCGATCTGGTGATCCGTCCGAAAGAGCTGTACGACAACGCGGTGCCCAGCGGGAACTCAGTTGCCGCAGAGCTACTTCTTCGGCTCTCGCTGCTGACGGGGGTGTCCCAGTACGCGGAGGCGGCCGAAGGTGCACTCCGGTTGGTCGCCGACGGTGCAACGCGCGCGCCCAGCGGGTTCGGACACGCGCTCTGCGCGCTGGACCTCTATCTGGGGCCGTCGAAAGAGATCGCCGTGATCGGCGACTCGGGGGCTCCGGACACGCGCGAACTGCTGGACGTGGTCAGCGCCGTCTACCGCCCCAACATGGTTGTGGCGATGGGAGTTCCCGACGACGAGACGTCGCGGGAAGCGATCGAACTGCTGCGGGAACGGCCGCAGGTCGACGGGCGCGCCACCGCCTACGTGTGTGAACACTTCGCCTGCAAGCTCCCGGTCACCGATGCCGGTGCGCTCCGAGCCCAGCTGGACGCCTCGCCGTTGCGTTCGTGAAGATCCACGTCGAGGTACCCGGCAGCTGCTGCGTGCCGCCTGCGCTACGGTGTTCGCATGGCCACACTTGAACCCGGCGATCAGGCACCGACATTCTCCCTACCCGACCAAGCCGGATCGACCGTTCGGCTTGAGGACTTCCGAGGGCGAGTGCTTCTCTTGTACTTCTATCCGAAGGCCGACACACCGGGATGCACCACGCAGTCGTGCGCCGTTCGGGACGCGAGCGAAGACTTCGCCGGACTCGACACCGCCGTCGTGGGCGTAAGCGTTTCCGGCGCGCACGACCAAGACGCGTTCGACAAGAAGTTCGGGTTGGGATTTCCGCTTCTCTCAGATCCGGACCACGCCGTTGCCGATGCGTGGGGTGCGTGGGGTGAAAAGTCCCTCTACCGGTCCTCATTCCTCGTTGACGAACAAGGGCGGATCTTGGAGGCGTGGTACAAGATCTCGCCGAAGGACACGGTTCCCAAGGCGTTGAAAGCACTCGCCGTCCGCTCCCGCTCTACCCGATAGGCTGAGACCCTCCCGACGCTGAAAGGTCGATGTCACATGCCAAGCGCCACCTTCGTCACGAACCGGGGCACATTCACGGTGGAACTCATGCCTGACCACGCCCCGAAGACGGTCCAGAACTTCATCGATCTGGCCACCGGCGGCCGCGAATGGAAAGACCCGCGCGATGGCCAGACCAAGACAGAAGCGCTGTATCCAGGGACGGTGTTCCACCGCGTGATCGGCGGT
>JAYVBZ010000380.1:0-3219 GCA_043750215.1 Actinomycetota bacterium | reverse complement strand
CGTGCGACCGAGGGGCACGATTGGCTACGTCGCTGGACAACCCCGAGCAGGCTGCCAGATGGGGCAAGGTGGCCGAGGAGATCAAAGCGGACATCTTGGAGCACGGGGTGGACGGGCGCGGCGTGCTCACGCAGCACTACGGCACCGACGCCCTGGACGCGGCGAATCTCCTCGCCGTGCTCATGCGTTTCCTGCCCCCCGAAGATCCTCGTGCGAAAGCGACGGTGCTGGCGATCGCCGACGAACTTACGGTGGATGGTCTGGTGCTGCGCTACAAGGTGGGGGAGACGGACGACGGCCTCGATGGTGACGAAGGCACCTTCGCGATCTGTTCGTTCTGGTTGGTGAGTGCGCTGGCCGAGATCGGAGAGATCGAACGAGCACGCAAGCTCTGCGAGCGCCTGCTGGCCTACGCGAGCCCACTCGGGCTCTTCGCCGAGGAGATCGATCCGATCACCGGGAGGCACCTGGGCAACTTCCCGCAGGCGTTCACGCATCTGGCGCTCATCAACGCCGTGGTCCACGTGATCCGCGCCGAGGAGGCTGCCGAGGCCATCATTCACGGCTAGGGCGGATCTCTTCAGTGAGCGCGATGGTCTTCGAGGTCGCGTTCGGCGCGCCGCGCCGCGCCCATAAGCGCCGTCAGATCGTTGAGGATCACGTGCACCGGGATCCGCGACATCAGTTCGGCGAAACGGCCCTTCGCAAGGAACGCCTCGGCGAACCCGCCGGCGCGCAGACGCTGGAGGATCTTGGGAGCGATCCCCCCGCCCAGATAGATACCTCCCGTGGCCATCACGGAAAGCGCCAGGTTGCCCGCCTGCGCGCCGAATAGGGAATTCATGAGATCCAGGGCCTCCGCGGCGGTAGGATCGCTCTCCTCTAGGGCGTGATGGCTGATCACCGCCGCCTCGTCGCCGCCCGAGGAGCGCGCCTCGGCGAGCCAGCCGGGTGTTCCTCTCTGGCCTCGGTGCAGCAGGAACCGGAAGATGTTCACCAAGCCCATCCCGCTCACAACACGCTCGTAACTCACGTGCCCCAACTCGGCGGCTAAGAACAGATACAGGTCGACCTCCAGCTCGCTTCGCGGCGCGAAGTCGGTGTGCCCTCCTTCCGTGGCGAAGACGCGATGGCCAGACCCGTCCCAGAAGAGGACGGCTTGACCCAGCCCGGTGCCAGCACTGATCACCGCGCGGTTGCCGATCGGCTCGGGAGCACCGGCGAGCACGCTCGCCAGGTCGTCGGAAGCCAGGGATCCCAACCCCCACGCGTTCGCTTCCAGGTCGTTCAACACCGTGACACGGGGGAGTGCGAGCGTCGTGGCAAGTGTGGCGGCATCTACCGGCCACGCCAGATTGACGGCCTCGGTCCGGCCTGCTCGCACGGGCCCGGCTACCCCGGCGCAGGCAGCATCGACCGTGGTCGGGTGCTCCGCCAGGAAGAGGCCGATCATCTGATCCAGACTCGCGTGTTCGTTCGAGGCGAAGGTCTCCAGGTGCATCGGCGTAGCGTTCCCGGGTGCGAAGAGCGCGAGTCGTGTATTCGTGCCACCCACATCGGCAGCAAGTACGGTCACCGGCCGCCGCCCCCCATACGTCGGTATCGGCGGATGAGAGCGTTGGTCGAGCTGTCGTGGTGAAGGTCCGTATCTACCGGTCCCTCCAATTCGGGCACGATGGCGCTGGCGAGAACCTTGCCCAGCTCCACACCCCACTGATCGAACGAGTCGATGGACCAGATGGTGCCTTGGGTGAACACCATGTGTTCGTAGAGGGCCACCAGCGCCCCGAGCGTCCGGGGCGTAAGTGCGTCGGCGAGGATGGTCGAGGTGGGCCGGTTCCCCTCCATGACCTTGTGGGGCACCACATCCTCGGCCGTCCCTTCGGCGCGAACCTGGCCCTGGGTCTTCCCGAACGCGAGCGCCTCGCCCTGCGCGAACACGTTCGCCATAAGGAGGTCGTGGTGGCGGCCCATCGGGTTCAGCGAGTTGGTGAAGCCAATGAGATCGCATGGGATGAGCCGGGTTCCTTGATGGAGCAGCTGATAGAAGCTGTGCTGCCCATTCGTTCCCGGTTCGCCCCAGTAGATCGGCGCGGTGTCGTAGTCGACGCGTTCGCCTGCCAGGGTGACGTGCTTGCCGTTGGACTCCATGGTGAGCTGTTGAAGGTAGGCGGGAAAGCGCCTCAGGTACTGGTCATACGGCAGGACGGCGACCGTCTGGGCGCCGAAGAAGTCGGCGTACCAGACGCCCAACAGGCCCATCAGGACGGGCAGGTTGCGTTCGAACGGCGTGGTCTGGAAGTGGAGGTCCATGTCGTGGGAGCCGGCGAGCAGCTCGTGGAAGTTCGCGGGGCCTACGGCAAGCATCGTCGAGAGTCCGATGGCGCTCTCCATGCTGTAACGCCCACCTACCCAGTCCCAGAAGCCGAACATGTTGGCGGGATCGATCCCGAAAGCCTGGACGCCGTGCGCGTTCGTACTGACAGCCACGAAGTGCTTGGCTACCGCCGCCACGTTCCCGCCCATAGCCGCAAGCAGCCAGTCGCGCGCGCTCGTCGCGTTCGTGAGGGTCTCAAGGGTCGTGAACGTCTTGGAACTGACGATGAACAGTGTCTGAGCCGGGTCGAGATCACGCAATGCTTCGGACAGGTCGGTCCCGTCGATGTTGGAGACGAACCGGAACGTGAGATCGCGCTGGGTGTAGTGCTTGAGGGCCTCATGCGCCATCACCGGACCAAGGTCGGAACCACCTATCCCGATGTTGACCAGGTTGCGGATGGGGGCTCCGGTATGCCCGGTCCACTCTCCGGACCTGATGCGATCGGCGAAAGCGCCCATCCGATCGAGCACCTCGTGGACCTTAGCCACCACGTCGACCCCGTCTACCACCAACGCGGTGCCGCGAGGCATCCGGAGGGCAACGTGGAGGACGGCGCGATCCTCCGTGATATTGAGGTGATCCCCTCGAAACATCGCGTCGATGCGCTCCCGCGCTCCGGACTCTTCGGCCAGTTGCAGTAGGAGAGCGAAGGTCTTCTCGGTGATGCGGTGTTTCGAGTAGTCCAGGAACAGACCCGCGCCCTCGGCCGAGAAGCGTTCGGCACGGCCCGGGTCAGTGGCGAACAGGTCGCGCAGATGCAGCTCCCCGACCTCGGAATGATGGGCAACGAGCGCCTGCCACGCGGGGCGCGCTCGCAAGGGCGGCGGACAGGACATGCG
>JAYVBZ010000379.1:0-3518 GCA_043750215.1 Actinomycetota bacterium | reverse complement strand
CCTTCGCCTGTAGCGTTTCGGCAGCCTCGAGCGCCTTGTGGACCATGGCGCCGTACGTAACGATGGTGAGGTCGGTGCCTTCGCGCTTCACCGCTGCCTTCCCGATCGGCACGGTGAAGTCGGGATCTGTGGACACCTGTTCCTTGATGCGGCGATAGAGCCACTTGTGCTCCAGGAACATCGAGGGGTTGTCGTCCCGGATGGCTGATTTCAGCAGGCCCTTGGCGTCGGAAGGGAAGGCGGGGCACATGATCTTCAATCCGCCCGCGTACGCGAACCACGGCTCAGGATTGATCGAGTGGAAGCTGGACGCGCGGACGCCACCGCCGCTGGGGCCGCGAAGCACCACGGGGAGCGGCACACCGGCACGGTAGTGATAGCGAGAGAGCACGGTCGTGATCTCGTCGAAGCCGCTGGTCATGAAGTCCGCGTACTGGAATTCGGCGACCGGACGCAGACCCTCCATCGCCGAACCCACGGCCATGCCCACGATGGTTTCTTCGGCGATCGGCGTATCCATCACCCGGTCGGGCCCGAACTTATCCATGAACCCTTCTGTGACCTTGAACGCTCCGCCGTAGCCGCCGATGTCCTCACCGAGCATGTACACGCGTTCGTCTCTCTCCATCTCTTCCCACAAGGCTTCCGCGATCGCGACCAGATAGGTGGCTTGCCCGTCTTCGCCGCGTTTGCCACGTGGTTCGGCGCCGTGTCCTGCTGCGGCGACCTCAAGTTTGGCGTCGGCCGTCATGGCGACTCCGTCCCGCCGCCGCGCCCAGGTTCGCGTGTCCAGTACCCGTCCTGCGTCCAGTTTCCGAGGAACGCGTCTCCCGGCTCGGGGAACGGCGAGGCCAACGCGAAGGCGTGAGCCGCCTCGAAGTCCACGGCGATCTGTTCGGATATCGCCTCGATGTCGTCCTTCGTGACGACGCCCCAGGACAACAACGTCTCCTGGAAGTTCTTGACCGGGTCGTGCAGCGTCATGTATTCCTCGAGAAGCTCGGGTGCCACATACTTCGCGGGATCGTGGCCGGCGTGTCCTCGCCAGCGAAGACTCACCGATTCGATGAGCGTGGGCCCTCCTCCGCTACGGGCGCGTTCGACCGCCGACTGCACCGCCTCGAAGACTTCAAGCACCTCGCCACCATCAACCCTGACCCCGGGCATGCCGTAGGCCACGGCCTTCTCGGCGATCGTGTCTGTATGGAACTCGACCGGATTCGGCGCGGAGTAGGCGAACTGGTTATTGTTCACGACCCACACCACCGGCAGCCGGAATACGGCTGACATGTTGAGGGCCTCGTGCCACCTGCCGTTCGACGTGGCGCCATCGCCGCAGATGGCGAGCGCGATCCGATCATCGCCGGCGCGCTTGTAGGCCAGCGCCGCACCACAGGCCACGGGGTAGGCGATCGGGAGGTGCGACATCACCGCGAACGTTCGATTCCCGTACCAGTCGCCGATGTGACTATTGCCGTCGCGCCCCCGCAAGTAGCCGTCGATGCGGCCCCAGTACTGCGCCATCACGCGATGGAGGTCGAGTCCTTTGGTCAGCTGGGCTGACAGGTCACGGTGGGTCGGGAAGAGCGAGTCGGTGGCTCGCAGCGCGGATGCGGTGCCGACGTGTGTGCCCTCTTGTCCCCGGCCCGAGTAGAAGGCGCCTGGCAGCCGACCCTGGCGGTACAGCGCCTCCATCCGTTCGTCGAAATACCGGCACAGCATGAGCATGCCGAGCATCTCTTTCAGTCGCTCATCCGGCAGCGGTCGGTCCTGTTGTTGTGCGGCTGTGGGGTCCACGTCAGCGGCCACGGTCGCTCCCCTACGCCGAATGAAGTGGTTTGCCGGCGAGAGCGAGCATAGATTCGCCGATGGCTTCGGACAGGGAAGGATGCGGATGGATCATGGCGGCGACCTCGGCCGGGGTGGCTTCCCAGGAGGTGATGAGCATCCCTTCGGCGATGAGATCGGTGACGTGCGGGCCGATCATGTGAACACCCAGGACCGGTCCGCCGGCCGCCTCGGCGACGACCTTCACGAATCCGGTTTCTCCCAAGATATTGGCCTTGCCGATACCGCGGAAGTCGAACTTCTCGGTAACCACGTCGTGTCCGCGCTCGCGCGCTTGCGCCTCCGTAAGGCCTACGCTGGCCATCTCGGGTGAGCAGTAGGTCACCTTCGGGATATTGGCGTAGTCGATCGGAGGCACCTCGACGCCGGCCAGGCGTTCTGCGACCGCGATCCCCTCGGTGAACGAGACGTGGGCGAGCTGCAGCGGCGTCGCAGCGACGTCGCCGACCGCCCACACGTGGGGCACGGTGGTGCGAAGCTGATCGTCCACGTTCACGAACCCTCGCTCATGTATCGATACTCCGCCCTCTTCCAGCCCCAGGCCATCGGTGACCGGGCCGCGCCCGATGGCCACCAAACAGATGTCGGCAGTCGCGGTCTCTTCCGCTCCGCCGCTCTCGTAAGTGACCTCGACCGTTTCAGGCGTCTCCTTGACGGCTTTCACAGAAGCGCCTGCGGCAGAATCGATCCCGCGCTTGCGGAAGGCTTTGGCGATCTCCTTCGAAACCTCTTCGTCCTCCAGAGGCGCCAGCCGGGGGAGTGCCTCGATCACCCTGACCTCCGCTCCCAATGATCGGTAGAGCGACGCGAACTCCAAGCCGACCGCCCCCGCCCCGATGACCACGGCGGAGGAAGGGATCCGGTCGAACCACAGGGCTTGATCGGACGTGATCACGCGCTGGGTGACCTCGATGCCGGGGAGCAGCCGAGGCCGTGAGCCGGTGGCGACGATCACATCCGATGCGGAGTAGGTCACCCCATCGACCTCGACCGCCGGCCCGGGTAGCAACCTCGCGCTCCCCGCGAGCACGTCGATCCCTCGAAGCGAGATCAAGCCGGTAAGGCCACCTACGAGCTTGTCTACGACCTTCTGCTCGAATGCCTTCACGGCAGACCAGTCCGGCTCCCCGGAGGCTTTGATCCCCCATTCGTCGGAGCGGTTGACGGTATCCATCACCGAGGCTGACTGAAGGAGAGCCTTGGTGGGGATGCATCCGCGGAGCAGGCAGGTACCGCCCAGGCGATCATCTCGCTCCACGATGGCAACGCGTTTACCGAGTTGGGCGGCCCGCAAGGCGGCGGAGTACCCGCCGGTCCCCGCGCCGATCACCACTACGTCATAGCCGTCGCCCATTCCGGAGGGTAAGTCTACCTAGGTTCTCCATATCGTCGGCTCACGATCGCCCGCCGTCGGCGTAGTCTCGAGCCATGGGCGAACCACTCGGGTTGCAGGAGCTCAAGCACACCCCTCTGGAAACGACACATCTGCGGCTAGGCGCGAAACTTGGTCCGTTCGCAGGCTGGAACATGCCGATCGAATACGACGGAGCGCTCGCTGAGCACATCGCGGTGCGCGAGAGGGTGGGGTTGTTCGATCTGACCCATCTGGGCAAGGTCGAGGTCGCCGGTGCAGGCGCGATCGGTCTGCTGCAACACATGGTGACCAACGA
>JAYVBZ010000378.1:0-3126 GCA_043750215.1 Actinomycetota bacterium | reverse complement strand
TTCGGTGATGTCCTGGAGGATGCCCTGGCTCTGCCGCGAGAGGCCGTCCTCCCCTCGGATGATGACCGCTTCGTCCCGGAGCCACCGCACGCTGCCGTCCTTATGCACCATGCGGAGCTCCAAGTCCAACGGCTCTTCGGACTCGTAGTGATGGTCGTTGGCCGCGTTCACGCGGTCGCGGTCTTCGGGGTGGGTCAGCTTCGTCCAGAGGTAGGGATCGACCCTCCACTCGTCCGCTGAGTGGCCGAGCACGGCCTGCACCTGTGGACTGATGTAGGACGTCGGCCATACGTCCTCGTAGTTCGGGTCGAAGTCGTCCACGTACGTGATCGCCGGCATCTGCTCCACCAGTCGGCGGAACCGTTCCTCGGCCTCCCGAAGCAGGTGCTCGGCGTTCTTGCGCTCCGTGATATCGGCCCGGACTCCTTGCCAGTAGATGGGCTTCCCGGCGGCATCGAGAACCCTCTGCGCCTGGTCGTGAACCCATACCCAACGCCCGTCTCGGGCTCGAAGGCGGTATTCGATCGAGTAGAGGTCGCCTGTCGCGTCCGTCCGCGCGTCCTCCGCGAGCACGCGCTCCGCATCCTCCGGGTGAAGAGAGCGTTCCCAGAAGTCGCTGGTCCATTCGATCGGTGGGTAGCCCAGGATCGTTTCGATCTGGGGGCTCATATACAGCGTTCGATGAGGGGCCTGCACGGACACGATGTAGGTGGCCGTGGGGAGCTGTTCGATGAGAGCGCGGTATCGGTTCTCCGTCTCGGTCAGGAGGTCGGCGGCATGAACTCGCCCGATCGCGGCTCCCAGGGTCGACGCGACCACTCGGAGCGCTTCCACCTCTGACGGTTGCCACTCCCGTTCCTCGACGCACTGATCGAGCCCGATGAATCCCCACCAAGCCCCTCCGACGAACACCGGAACCGCCAGGCTCGAATGGATCCCCTCGCGCTCCATCCACTCTCGCTGGCGCGGTTCGAGCTTCGTGCGCAAACCCTGCACCGCGGTGCCCTTGGGAAGGATCACCTCCCAGTCCGAGTAGCCGTCTTCGTAGGGGTATGCCGTGTTGTACGGCTCGTTCAGGACAGCCTCGATCCCGGGTGCGTTCCACTCGAAGATCCGCGTCATCGCGAGGCGCCCGTCTTCGAGGCGGTCGTTGCGGAACACGAATGCGCGGCTGGCCCCGCCGGCTTCGCCCACCCGAGCAAGCACCTCGTCGATGCAGTCGCTCCACGATGCCGCTCGCAGGAATCGTTCAGCGGCGAGTCCCGCTGCCTGGAGGACCAGATCCCGCCGAGCCAAGGTATCCTGCGCCAACTTCCGCTCGGTGATATCGGTGAGCACGCCCTGCCAGGCGCGAACGCCGCCGGGTCCCTCGACCTGGCTGGCCTGGTCGTGTACCCAGATAGTGGCGCCATCACGCCGGATCCATCGGTATTCGATGTCGAACGGGTCGCCCGTTCGGTTGGTGCGCTCGGATTCGACGATCACGCGCTCGCGATCATCCGGATGGAGCTGCCGGATCCAGAGGCCGGGGTCATCCATACGTTCTTGCGCAGTGAACCCAAACATGCGCTGGTATCGGGGGCTGATGTAGAGAGCCGTGCTGAGCTCATCGACCGCGTCGATGTAGACGACGGCGGGGAGTTGTTCAACGAGCGTTCGGTAGCGTTCCTCCGCCGTGCGTAGTTGCTCTTCCGCCCCCTTGCGCGCGGTGATGTCCTCCAATACGCCTTGCCACACACTGGGCCGGCCGGGCTCAGCGCGGGGAAGGATGTGCGCCTGATCGCGCACCCACACGATGTGTCCGTCCTTGTGCACGATCCGATATTCGAGTGAGAAAGGCTGGCCGCCTCTGCGGGTAGGCTCCCACGCCGCTTCGACGGTCTTGCGATCGTCGGGGTGGGTGAGTCGCTTCCAGATATCGGGCTCTGACATCCACTCCCGTCTGCTGTATCCCGTGAGCCCTTCGATCCCCGGTCCGATCCATCGGTCACGTGTTTCCGTCGCTGGCTCGGTCCCTGCATCGACCGTGTAGGCGACCACTGGGAGGTGCTCCAGGAGTTCGCGGTACCGTCGTTCCGCGCTCTCGATATCGAGTAGATCCATGCGACCGCGGGTGATGTCGTGCATGATGCCTTGCGCACGTTCGGGCCGACCCTCGCTGTCGAGGATGACGCTGGACTCATCGCGCAGCCAGACGACGTCGCCGTTCTTCGCCAGCATCCGATACTCCAGGTCGAACGGGGTGCCCAACCGATCGGACGCGTCGGAGGCTGCGACGACCCGGTCGCGGTCATCCGGATGGATGCGATCGATCCAGAAGTGTTCAGAGGTCATCCACTCTTCGGGCGTATACCCCAGGATCTGCTCGACCTGAGGGCTCACGAACAGCGGCTTCTGGGTACCCGTTGGCATCGTCGGATCCCATGAGTAGGTGATCGCGGGGACCTGTTCGACCAGAAGACGGTAGCTCTCCTCTGCGACGGCGCGGAGGCGGCGGTCCCGTCCCGACTGGCGCCAGCGGATAGCCGCCAGTGTGCCCGCGCCTCCGAGGCCGACCACGAGCAACGCGTCCAGACCAGCGGGGGACAACGGGATGGTGGCGGTGATCCATCGCGCGATGGCATCGAAGATCCCGAACCAGGCACCCATGCTGAACACGGCTATGCAGATCGCCGCGACCGCGATGAGGTCGCGGCGATCTGTGCGCAGCTCGCGCTTGCCAGACGATCGTTCCTGCTTCGCCACTAGGCTTGGATTATCGGCCGGCTCAGGTATCACCTGTACTGGCCCATTCGGGGCTAACCCCGAGGTGGCCGGGCTATCTCCGTACCCGGAACGAACTAGTCAGGTGACGCTCAGAACCGGCCGAGCGCCTGCATCTCCCGGTAGATCTGATCGGGCACGGGCTCCATGAAGGCGTGTTCAAGACCCTCGGCGAACGGCATCGCGGGCACGTCCGGCCCCCCCAATCGCACGATCGGTCCATCCAGGTCGAACATGGCCTGTTCGGCGATCGAGGCGGCGATCTCGGCCCCTGCACCGTAGGTTCGGTTGTCTTCGTAGACGACCATGGCCTTTCCGGTCCTGCGTACCGATGCCAGGATGGTCCCCATGTCGAGCGGATTG
>JAYVBZ010000377.1:0-5789 GCA_043750215.1 Actinomycetota bacterium | reverse complement strand
GAGTACGGACAGCTCCTGGGAGAGTTGGCCAGGAAAGGGTTCCCTCGGGCTCGGATCGACGGAGAGATCCGCGACCTCTCCGAACCCATCCGCCTGCCGAAGACCTACAAGCACACCATCGAGGTCGTCATCGACCGCCTGGTGGCCAAGCCCGATATCCGTCGACGGATCGCCGACTCCATCGAAACCGCGCTTGAGCTCGCCGAGGGGATCGCGTCGGTCGCCGTGACCACGCACGAGGGACATGAGGAGATCCAAACGTTCTCGGAGGCATTGGCCTGCACCCATTGTGGAGTGTCGTTCGAAGAGATGGCACCCCGGAACTTCTCGTTCAACTCGCCCTACGGGGCATGCAACACGTGCGACGGCTTGGGCACCCGGCTGGAGGTCGACACCGAGTTGGTGATTCCCGACCTGGACCTCAGCGTGCGAGACGGAGCCCTTGCTCCTTGGGCCAGCGCGACGCTCGAGTACTGGAACCGCGTGTTGGAGGCGGTCGCCGACGCCCACGAGATCTCGCTCGACACACCCTGGAAGAAACTCTCGAAAGCCGCGCACGATGTCCTGCTCTACGGCTCTGACACGAAGGTACACGTTCGGTACAAGAACCGATATGGCCGACAGCGGTCCTACGACACCACGTTCGAGGGCGTCCTCACCAACGTCGAGCGCCGGCACTCGGAGACCGAGTCCGACTCCCAACGGGAGAAGCTCGAACAGTTCATGCGTGAGATTCCCTGCCGCGCATGCAAAGGAGCGCGCCTGCGGCCGGAGACTCTCGCCGTCACCGTGGACGGTCTCAACATCTCCCAACTCACGCAGAAGTCGGTTCGAGACACGTTGGCATTCGCGGAGACCATCGCCCTA
Source organism: Actinomycetota bacterium (assembly GCA_043750215.1). GTDB lineage: Bacteria > Actinomycetota > UBA4738 > UBA4738 > HRBIN12 > JANXVR01. Next base: position 4,922 of record JAYVBZ010000377.1, on the reverse strand, counting down.
TCCGAACGTGAAGCCATGATCGCCGAGCGGCTCCTCAAGGAGATCCGAGAACGCTTGCGCTTCCTGGTGGACGTCGGGCTCGACTACCTCTCGCTCGATCGAGCCTCGGGGACGCTGGCCGGAGGAGAAGCGCAGCGCATCCGGCTGGCCACCCAGATCGGGAGCGGGCTGGTGGGCGTCCTCTACATCCTGGACGAGCCGTCGATCGGTCTGCACCAGCGAGATAACAAGCGCCTTATCGACACGCTCATCCGCCTTCGAGACCTCGGGAACACGCTCATCGTGGTCGAGCACGATGAGGCCACGATCATCGAAGCCGACTTCCTGGTGGACATCGGTCCTCTGGCCGGGGAACACGGTGGTGAGATCGTCTACAGCGGCAACCTCAAAGGCCTGCTTGCGTGCGAGCGAAGCATCACCGGGCAATTCTTGTCCGGCCATCGCCAGATCCCGACGCCGAAGATCCGCCGGACACCGGGAGAACGTACGCTCTCGCTCCTCGGGGCCCGGGAGCACAACCTCCAGAACGTCAGTGTGGACATCCCGCTGGGGCTGTTCGTTTGCGTCACCGGCGTGTCGGGGAGCGGGAAGTCAACGCTGGTGCAAGATGTGCTCCTCCGTGCGTTGATGCAGAGGATCTACCGTTCGCGCATGCTCCCCGGCAAGCACAAGAAGCTGCTGGGCTGGGAGCAGATCGACAAGGTCATCGACATCGACCAATCGCCGATCGGGCGAACCCCCCGGTCCAATCCGGCTACTTACACGGGGGTCTTCGACCATGTGCGGAAGCTCTTCGCTCAGGTTCCTGAGGCGAAGCTTCGGGGATTCCTCCAGGGCCGGTTCAGTTTCAACGTCCGTGGCGGGCGATGCGAGCACTGCGCGGGCGATGGCCAGATCAAGATCGAGATGCACTTCCTCCCCGACGTCTACGTCACGTGTGAGGCATGCAAGGGCAAGCGCTACAACCGGGAAACGTTGGAGGTGAAGTACAAGGGCCGCTCCATCGCCGACGTCTTGGAGATGTCGGTGGACGAGGCCCTCGAGTTCTTCCAGAACATCCCGACCATCAAACGTCACATGCAGACCCTGTCCGAAGTCGGGCTCGGCTACGTCCGGCTGGGCCAGCCGGCGCCCACGCTCTCAGGCGGAGAGGCCCAGCGCATCAAGCTCAGCTCCGAGCTTCATAAACGCGCCACCGGTAACACCCTCTACGTCCTGGACGAACCCACCACCGGACTGCACTTCGAGGACATCCGGAAGTTGCTGCAGGTGCTCCAGCGTCTGGTCGACACAGGGAACACGGTGCTCGTGATCGAGCACAACCTGGATGTCATCAAGACCGCCGACTGGATCATCGACATGGGGCCCGAAGGAGGGGACGGCGGGGGCTCCGTGGTGGCCATCGGAAGTCCCGAGGACATCGCGGCAGATCCCGCCTCCCACACCGGCCGCTTCCTCGGCCAAGTGTTGGCCAGGCCGCCCCTCCCGGCGGCTGCCTCTCAGACGCTTGTCTCCTCCGGTTGACGATGCTTGCTAGGATTCCCGCCGACGTGTCGAAGCGGATCATCCTCGGTATCTGCGTTGCTGCCCTCGTGGGGGCTGCATGCAGCACGCTCCCCGTGGCTACGGTCTCCTATGGCACTGGCACCCAGTTCATCCCCTACGTCGCCGACAACCTCGACAACGTGGGCCTGGGCAGCGCGATCGCCCTGGGCAGCGACGGCGTGCCCTACGTCTCTTATCTCGGATTCACCGAGGAGCTCAAGAAGAACGCGATCCCCTTGCCTCGCCCGCTCCTGGTTCCGGGGGTCCCGGCGGTGCTGATCGTCAGTGAGAAGGACGGGATCTGGACGCGCGGCGCGGCTGCCGTAGCGGCGCCGGCGGTGTCCGGCATCGTATGGCCGTACGCCCCGGCTACCGTCAAGTCTCTCTCCTCTATCCTTCCAACCACCACGAATGGAACCGACATCGCGATCGGTTCTGACGGCGCTCCGCACATGGTGTGGAGCGGACCAGACGGGATCTGGGAGGCCGACGGCGCGGCCGGAGCACCGACGGTGGCCTCGCAGGTATTCACCGTGGATCCGCTCGCCGTGGCGGGTCCGCTGGGTCGACCGTCGATCGCCGTAGATGCCTCCGGCGTTCCGTGGGTCGCGTTCGCGACGACAACGACGACGACGGGATCGGGGGAAGTCGTCGTGGCCACTCCCGGGAACAAGGGGTGGGACCTGACCACCGTGGCCTCTTTCACCCTCTGCGGAGGGTGTGCCCAACCGGGCAACACCCAGATCTTGGAGACAGCCGCCGGACTCGCGGTCGCCTACGTGGATCCGAGCGTCGGTGTGATGGTCGCCACCCAGCCCCCCGAGGGGGGCGCCCCTGGTGACCCGTGGCTCATCGACAAGGTGGGGTCGAAGGTGAGCGGCACCGGCCTGGATGCGACGGTCAGGAAGGACGGCGCCACCTACCTCAGCTACTACTCCGGCCACGGCACGGTCGAACTCAGTTCTGACATTGGCGGGAGCTGGACCACGACGAAGGTGGCCGATGTCACGGACCCGGACCTCTCAGCGGCCGGGGAGTCGGCGTGGACCACCGGCGTCGCCGTCGATGACGCGGGCGCCGTCTCGGTCACCTGGTACGACAAGGCGACCGATTCGGTGAAACTCGCGAGCGGTGCAGCTGTCTCGTCCCTGGCTTCCGTCCAGACCGACGGAACGCTGGGAGGCCTCAACCCGGCGCTCGGCGTGACGCCAGATGGTTCGACCACATATCTGTCGTGGTATGACGTGAGCACGACGTCACTGCTGGTGGGGATCTTGGGTTCTGCCGACGGTGTGGTGATCGCGGAACCTAGCCCCACACCGACGGCGGTAGCGGTGCAGCCGACCGCCCCGGACTGCGCGCCGAGCGGGACCACCCTGAAGATCTCCGCGGAGAACCTGGCCTTCAACACGGACTGCCTGGCGGTCAACGCGGGGAAACCGTTCAAGATCCTGTTCGACAACAAGGACGCGGGCGTGCCCCACAACGTGTCGATCTATGACGGAACCACATCGCTGTTCGCGAAGACGGCGCTCCCCGGGCCAGGTGTGGTGACCTACGACGTCGGGGCCCTCACGGCGGGGTCCTACACGTTCCGATGCGATATACACCCCAGTACGATGCTGGGTACCTTCATCGTCGCGAAGTAAGTCACCGTTGCTTGCCGGGCCTCTCTCGGCCTCGAACTTAGAATGACGGGATGACCGTCCCCCGCCCGACCGCGTCTTCGATCCCGGATCTGCCCGGGGCCTACCTATTCAGGGATGGCGACGGACGGGTCGTCTATGTGGGAAAGGCGCGATCGCTTCGCAAACGGTTGGCGTCCTACTGGTCCAAGCCCCTACATCCCAGGACCGAGGCCATGACCCAAGCGGCCGTCACGGTGGAATGGATCACCGCCTCCACCGAGGTTGACGCGCTGATGCTGGAATTCAACCTGATCCAGCAGCATCGCCCACGTTTCAACATCCGATATCGCGACGATAAGTCCTACCCCTACCTGGCCTTGACGGTCGGGGAGCGGTGGCCTCGCGCCCAGGTCGTACGCGGCGCGAAGCGCAAGCAGGTCCGCTACTTCGGTCCCTACGGCCACGCCTGGGCCATCCGTGACACCTTGGATGCCCTGACCCGCGTCTTCCCTGTCAGGACGTGTTCCAACTCCTTCTTCGATCAGCGTGCACGCGCGAAGCGGCCGTGCCTCTACTTCGACATCGGGCGCTGCTCGGGCCCCTGCGTCCCAGAGGTCAGCGGGGTGACCGAGGATTCCTACCGCGCCGACGTCGAGGCGATGGCCGGCTTCCTGTCCGGCGACACCAAACCGGTTATCCAGCGGCTCGAACGCGAGATGACGGGGGCCGCCGAACACCGGGAGTACGAACAGGCCGCGCGCTACCGCGACCAGCTCGGCGCTGCCCGGCGCGCACTGGAGACCCAGGAGATGGTGCTGTCTCAGCCCGAGGACCTGGACGTCATCGCCATGGCCGAAGACGACTTGGAGGCTGGGTTCCAGGTGTTCTTCGTTCGAGGTGGACGGGTCCTGGGGCGTAAGGGCTGGGTGGTCGACCGCGTGGAGGACATCGACTCGCCCGGTTTGATCGCGAGCTTCGTCAGGCAGCTCTACATGGAGCGAGAGGAGGTTCCGGGCGCGGTCCTAGTTCCCGCCGTCCCGGCGGGAACCGACGTGCTGACTGCGTGGCTTTCCGCTCGCCGGGGTACGAAGGTGCGGATCGCGGTCCCGGAACGCGGCGCCAAGCGACGCCTGATGGAAGTGGTCTCGCAGAATGCGCGGGATTCGTTCCAGCGACACAAGCTTCGTCGTGCATCGGACTTCGGCGCAAGGTCACGCGCGCTGTCTGATCTGGCCCAACACCTGGGACTGGAGCAGGCGCCACTTCGTATCGAGTGTTATGACATCTCTAATCTCGGGCCGACCGACAAGGTGGGATCCATGGTGGTATTCGAGGATGGCTTGCCCAAACGTTCGGACTACCGACGGTTCACGATCAAAGGGGTGGCCGGACAGGACGACTTCGCCAGCATGGAAGAGATGCTGCGACGTCGGTTCGTCAGACTCCTGGCGGAGCGCGAAAGCCCGGCGACCCAGGGCAAACGGTTCTCCTATCCTCCGGCGCTCGTCGTGGTGGACGGAGGCAAGGGCCAGCTCGGTGTTGCATCCAAGGTGCTGGCCGATCTGGGCTTGCAGATCCCACACGTCGGACTGGCAAAGCGTCTTGAGGAGGTCTACTTCCCGGACCGGCCTGACCCACTCCTGGTCCCTAGGGGATCCGCATCGCTGTTCGTGCTCCAACATCTTCGGGACGAAGCGCACCGGTTCGCTATCGGGTTCCACCGCGAGACACGTGGCAAGCGGGCGCTGC
>JAYVBZ010000376.1:0-2480 GCA_043750215.1 Actinomycetota bacterium | reverse complement strand
TCGACCCGCTGGAAGGCAACCTCGATCCGAACGGCGCGACGCACGCCTACGCGGGCGCGGCGCGCAAGCGGGGCGCCGAGATCATCCAGCACAACCGGGTGCTTTCGCTCTCGCGCCTTCCCAGCGGTGAATGGCGCGTGGAAACCGAACTTGGCGACATCACTGCCGAACACATCGTGAACGCCGGCGGCCTATGGGCCCGCCGAGTCGGCCGCATGGTGGGCATCGATCATCCCCTCGTCCCGATGCCGCACCATTACCTGGTGACCGACGACATCCCGGAGGTCGCCGCCATCGACGGCCTGATGGCCGCGGTCACCGACCTGGAAGGGTTCACCTATCTCCAGCGGGAGGGCAACGGCGTCCTCCTCGGGGTCTATGAACAGAACCCGCGTCACTGGATGGTCGAAGGCGCCGACTGGGACTTCGGCCGGACGCTCTTCCCCGAAGAGATCGACCGGATCTCTCCCGAACTCTCTATCGCGTTCGAGCGTTTCCCTGCGCTCCAGGAGGCCGGCATCAAACGATGGGTGAACGGCGCGTTCACCTTCACTCCCGATGGGAATCCGTTGGTCGGACCCCTCGATGGCGTGCCGAACTACTGGGCGGCATGCGGGGTCATGGCGGGCTTCTCCCAGTGCGCCGGCATAGGACTTGCGCTCGCGAACTGGATCGTGGACGGGGACCCCGGCGAGGACGTGTTCGGCATGGATGTCGCGCGTTTCCGCCCCTATGCCTCCAACGACAGGTACCTGCGCGCGACCACCGGAAAGTTCTACGCGCGCCGGTTCCTCATGGCCTACCCGAACGAGGAACTCCCGGCCGGACGGCCGTTGAAGACCACGCCGTGCTACGACGACTTCCTGGCCTCAGGCGCGCAGTTCACGGTGAACTGGGGCCTGGAGGTGCCGCTCTACTTCGCGCCCTCGCCCGACTTCCTCGAGAACGACACGCTCGCTCGCTCGAACGCCGAACCGATCGTCGGCGAAGAGGTGGCGGCGGTCCGAACGGCGGCCGGGGCGTATGAGATCGCGCAGTACGCGCGTTACGAAGTGAGCGGCCCCGGCGCTGAGGCCTGGCTGGACCACCTGGTGTCGTCCCGGATCCCGGCAACCGGGCAGATCCGCCTGGCCCCGATGCTGAACCACGCCGGGAGGCTCATGGGCGATCTCTCCGTCTCGCGACTGGATGACGACGTGTTCTGGCTCACGGGGTCGTATTACCTCCAGGACTGGCACCAGCGCTGGTTCCACCAGCAGTTGGCGGGACACGACCTGGATGTGCGGAACATCACCGATGACTGGATGGGCTTCTCCGTGTCGGGCCCGGAGTCTCGGCACATCCTGGAACGCCTGGTCCACGACGACGTCTCTCACGAAGGGTTCGGGTTCCTCACGGTTCGGCGGATGGATGTGGGGAACGCACAGGCGGTGGTCGGGCGGATCTCGCTTACCGGGGAGCTGGGTTACGAGATCGTGGTCTGGGCGAACCAACACCGGGCGCTCTTGGAAGATCTTCGCGAAGCCGGCGCGCCGAGCGGTCTCCGGCTCATCGGTGACCGCGCGATCGACAGCCTCCGCCTGGAGAAGGGCTACGGCATCTGGTCGGCCGAGTTCACGCAGGCATATACCCCCGCGATGTCCGGCCTCGATCGATTCGTTGCGTTCGACAAGGGAGACTTCATCGGAGCGAAGGCCGTCCGGGACGCCCGATCGCCGGCCTGTTCCCAGCAGTTGGTGTTGCTCCAGGTCGATGCCACGGACGCAGACGCCGCGCGCGATGACGGTATCTGGATCGGCGAACGCCGGGTCGGGTTCGTGACGTCGGGGGCGTACGGTCACCACGTCGCGAGAAGTCTGGCGCTCGCGTACCTCGATCGCGACGTCGTTGAACGTAACGCCGAGGTCACCGTGTACGTGGTGGGCGAACCGCGCACAGCGCAGATCCTGCCCGAAGCCCCCTACGACCCGACGGGCATCAACCTGCGCGCCTAGGCCGCGTCAACCTGGGTGGGCTCCGAAGCAGCGGGACGCTTCTCGCGTGGCGATGGAACGGAGTCGGGAAGGAGCGGGGCGGGGGTCCTTGAGAGATACCTGGTCCGCTAGCAGGCCCAGCTGTTCCCCATATCGTCGCGCTCCAGGACCTGCCGGACCAAACCCCGCGTCGAACGGCGGCGGGACGCCGAGGCGATCAGGGCACCCAGGCCCAGGATCAGGAGCGAGAGGTCGACGGCCATCACGCCGCCCACGTTGGACCCGGTAAACGCGACGCCGCCGCCGCCGCCGGTGCCGGTGCCGGACACGCTCTGCACGGTGATCACGGCAACGCCGACGTCGTTGATCGAGTTGAGGTCGATCTGGTCCGACGCGGCGATACGAGCCCTAAGGACGATCTTCTTACCGCTGGTCCCGGCCCGCGGCTGCGCGGTGATGGTGAGCGAGGAGGAACTGGCCGCCGAGATCGACGGGATGGTCCACTTC
>JAYVBZ010000375.1:0-2281 GCA_043750215.1 Actinomycetota bacterium | reverse complement strand
TCGGCTTCTCTCGCGTCTTGCTGTCTGTCTCGCACCACGCGGCCACCGGCGTCGCGCTGGGAGCTGCGGTCGCGATCATGGCTATCGCGTCGTTCGTCGCCACCCGCAAGAAGGTTTCGAGTGGTTCATTGGCGGGGCTCACGATCGGCGTGGTCGGGTCTTGCATGATCATCGGCGGCCTCGCCATCGTGGCAGTCGGGCCCGAGAAGGTCATCGCGGTGGTGAAGCCGCAGGAGCTTGCCCTGATCGCCCCTCCCGGCGCCTCCGCGAGCGGGTTCGGGTCCTCCACCTTGGCGGCGATCCCCGGCGCACCCATCCAGATCGTGCTCGACAACCAGGAGGTGGGCGTGTCGCACAACGTGGCTGTCTACGCGAGCGATCCCATCAAGGATCCTTCCGCCGCCTTGCTGGGTTCGGCCACTCCGGTGCCGGGTCCGGCCAAGCTCACGGTCCCCGTGCAGGCACTGCCGGCCGGCAGCTATTTCTTCCGGTGCGACGTGCACCCCTTGACCATGCACGGCGTGCTGACGGTTGCTGCGGGCACCGGTGGCGCGAGCGGCGGCACTCCGTCCGCGGGGCCCCCTACGTCCTCTCCTTCCACGCAGTCACCTTCGACGCCTTCCCCAAGCGGCGGTGGCAGTTCCGGCGCGACGGCCCAGATCAGCGCGCAGGGTCTCCAGTTCGATACCTCGTCACTGACGTTCCCCGCAGCGACTGCCGTGACGCTGACCTTCGATAATCAGGATGCGGCGATCCCGCACAACGTGGCCATCTACTCGGACAGCGCGTACGCCACGCCTGTCTTCACCGGCGACATCGTGACGGGGCCGGTGAAGACCACCTACGACATCCAGGCGCTGGATGCCGGCACCTATTACTTCCGATGTGACGTCCACCCGACCATGATCGGAACCGTCACCGTCAAGTGACCGCGTTGCGGCGTCGGCCCTGTTAGCGTGATGGTCGCATGCGCCGGACGTCCGCTCTCGCACTCTCCCTGGTCTTCATCCTGGTGGGATGCACCAAGAGCACCCAGCTGATCCACGTCGTGACGTTGAACGAACCACTCCCCACCGTCTCGGGACCCTCCGTGACCGACGGCTCGCCCCTATCCAGCGACGACTATCGCGGCAAGGTCCTGGTGCTGAACGTGTGGGCGACCTGGTGTGGTCCATGCCGTCGAGAGCAGCCCGACCTGGTGCGCGTCGCGAACGCATACGCCTCGAAGGGCGTCGACTTCCTCGGGATCAACTACGAGGACCAAGACCCGGGTGCTCGTGCGTGGATCAAGCAGTTCGACGTTCCGTATCCGAGTTTCGCCGACCCCTCGGGACGCACGGCTGCTCAGCTCAAGTATCCGAACGTTCCCGACACCATCATCGTGGACGCGGCCGGGACGCAGCGATATCTCTTCATCGGTCAGACGAGCCAGGCGGAGTTGTCCAGGTATCTCGACCTGGTGCTTGCCTCGCCCGGCGCCGCTTCGCCGTCCTAACCGATCAGCGAAGTGGCCCAACCGGCAATACGGCATCCACGGCGACGGCGGCGAACAGCGCGGCCAAGTACACGATCGAGAACCCGAAGAGTTTCCAGGCGCGCTCGGGTGAAGGGGTCCGCCACAGGACCAACGCCTTGTAGCAGAAGACGCCGCCCAGGCCGACGGCGGCCACCAGGTACACGGTCCCCATGTGGCCCAGCGGCCACAACGCGACCGTGACCGCGAACAGCAGGAGCGAGTAGAGGAAGATCTGCCGACGCGTCTCATCCTGGCCGCGCACAACTGGCAGCATAGGGACCCCCGCAGCCGCGTAGTCGCCCTCGTATCGCATCGCGAGCGCCCAGAAATGCGGTGGCGTCCACACGAACACGATCGCGAACAACATCCACGCCGGCAGCGCGAGCCCTCCGGTGACGGCGGCCCACCCGATCAGCGCGGGTGCGGCCCCCGCAGCTCCGCCGATCACGATGTTCTGCGGCGTCGAGCGCTTGAGCCACATCGTGTAGACGAAGACGTAGAAGGCGATGGCCGAGAGGGCGAGAGAGGCCGCCATGGTGTTCACGAAGATGGCCAAGAAGAAGAACGAGGCGGCCCCCAGGAAGAAGCCGAACCGCAAGGCGCGCTCGGGTGTCACGGCGTGGGAGGGAAGCGGACGGCCGCGGGTCCGCTGCATGATCTCGTCGATATCGCGGTCCAGGTACATGTTGATCGCGTTGGCGGAGCCTGCGGCGGCCGTGCCACCGACCAGGGTGGCGATCATGAGCCACAACGACGGGACACGGT
>JAYVBZ010000374.1:0-4982 GCA_043750215.1 Actinomycetota bacterium | reverse complement strand
TCCACCCGGAGCGGCACGGCGGAGGCGCTGGCCAAGCCGCTGTTCACCACGTACTTCTTCCCGTTCGAGCTGACCTCCGTCCTTCTGATCGTGGCGGCGATCGCCGCGATGGTGTTGGCCCAGCGCAAGGCAAGGGCCGTCACACTGGCCGAAGCCAGCGCGATGAACGCCGAACGAGCGACCGGCGCGCGGGGCATGAAACCGTGAGGACGCCGATCGCGTTCTTCGTGGTGCTGTCGGGCATCTTGTTCGCCGTCGGGACCGCGGGGGTGCTCCTGCGCAAGAACGCCCTGGTCATCTTCATGTCCATCGAACTCCAGCTCAACGCGGTGAACCTGGCGCTCGTGGCCTTCGCGCGCATGCACGGGGACCTGCGTGGCCAGGTGCTTGCGTTCTTCTCGATGATCGTGGCTGCCGCCGAAGTTGTGGTCGGGCTCGCGATCATCGTCGCGGTGTACCGCAGGCGTTTGTCCGTCAACGTTGACGACGCTCGGGAGTTGCACGGATGACGCCCACGGTGTTCCGCTATCTCTGGCTAGTCCCGGCGCTGCCGCTGGCAGGGGCCACGATCAACCTGTTCCTGGGCAAACGGTTGGGGAAGTTCGCCGGGATCTTGGCCTCGGTGACCCTGGGGATCGCGTTCCTCCTCAGTGCGTTGCTGGTCAAGGAGCTCATCTCGCTTCCAGCAGAAGGCCGCGTGGTGATCCGCCACCTCTTCGATTGGATCAAGGTCGGGAATCTCGCGGCGGCGGCGGATCTGCGGCTGGACCAGGTGTCGGCGATCATGATCTTGGTGGTGACGGGCGTGGGCACGCTTATCCACGTGTACGCGATCGGCTACATGCACGGAGACCCTCGGTTCGGGCGGTTCTTCTCCTACCTCAACCTCTTCGTGTTCTTCATGCTCATGTTGGTTCTGGGCGAGAACCTCTTGCTCCTCTACTTGGGCTGGGAAGGCGTTGGTCTCTGTTCGTACCTGCTCATCGGGTTCTGGTTCGACAGGCCGGAGGCCGCCCTGGCCGCGAAGAAGGCGTTCATCACCACGCGCGTCGGCGACACCCTCATGCTGGTCGGCCTGGCCTTGATCGTCGCGAAGTTCGGGGCCCTGGACTACACCTCGATCTTCCACTCGACGGGCGCGGGCGCGATCACGAAGGACACGGCGACGGCGATCGCGCTCTTGTTGTTCGCGGGGGCCATCGGGAAGTCCGCGCAGGTGCCGCTACACGTCTGGCTTCCCGACGCGATGGCCGGCCCCACCCCGGTCTCCGCGCTCATCCACGCCGCCACCATGGTCACGGCCGGCGTCTACCTGGTGGTCCGGATGCATCCCATCTTCGAACTCTCGGGCGTCGCGCTGACGGTGGTGCTGGTCGTCGGCCTGGTCACCGCCATCTTCGCCGGGACATGTGCGTTCGGGCAGGACGACATCAAGCGCGTCCTCGCGTACTCCACCATCAGCCAGCTGGGTTTCATGTTCATGGCGGTAGGGATGCGGGCCTACGCCGCGGCGCTGTTCCTGCTGGTGGCTCACGCCTTCTACAAGGCGCTCATGTTCCTGGGCGCGGGCTCGGTGATGCACGGAACCCAGGACGCGACCGACATGAAGACCTTCGGCGGGCTCTTGAAGCCGATGCCGATCACGGGGATCACCTTCCTGATCGGCGCGGCTGCCCAGGCCGGGGTGCCGCCGTTGGCCGGGTTCTTCGCGAAGGACGCCATCCTGGAGATCGCGGATCACACCGGCCGGATGTTGGTCTACGTCCTGGGGTCGGGCGCTGCGCTCTTGTCCGCGGCCTATATCGGTCGCCTGGTGTTCCTCACGTTCTTCGGCGCACCCCGGAGCCAAGAGGCCGAGCACGCGCACGAGTCTCCGCCGGTGATGTGGATCCCGCTCGCGCTTCTATCCGCCGGGGCCCTGGTCGCCGGGTGGCTGAATCTCACGCCTGAAGGCAGGCTGGGCGGATTCCTGGAACCTGCTGTCGGTTCCGTTCCCACCGGACCAGGCCTTTCGGTCCCCGTGACGGATGCCATCGCTATCGCGATCACGCTCGGAACGCTCATCGCCGCGTGGTACGTCTTCGCCTCGGGCAAGGTCGACTGGCTGGCCGTGCGCGAACGTCTCCAGCCGATCCCGCGGCTCTTGCAGAACGGGTGGTACGTCGACAAGGCCTACGAGACCGTCCTGGTCGCACCCGCGCGCGCTCTCGCCACGATCATCGCGGTCATCGTCGATACGAAGATCATCGACGGGCTGGTCAACGCCATCGGCACGGGCGTGAAGGGCCTGGCCTCGCGAAGCAGACGCATCCAGACGGGATACGTCCGGAACTACGCCCTGGGCGCGGGACTCGGCGTGGTCGTGCTGCTCTTCTGGGTGGGGGTTCGCGGATGATGGCGCACATCCTCACTCTGACCACGTTCTTTCCGCTCCTGGGCGTGCTCGTGTTGCTGGGAAGCGGCCGGAATCTCAGCAACCAGAACGCCAAGGCGATCGCCCTGGTGACCACGGTTGCCACCTTCGTGCTCTCGCTGGTTATCGTCGGTCGGTTCGACACGGGAGTCAGCGGCTTCCAGATGATCGAGCAGCACGCTTGGGTGACGTCTATCGGCCTGTCCTACCTGCTGGGGATCGACGGGGTGAGTCTGTGGATGGTGATCCTGACCACGTTCCTGATGCCCTTGGCCGTGTTGGCCTCATGGCGGATCGAGAAGGACGTGCGCCGCTACATGCTGGCCATGCTGGTCCTGGAGATCTCTGTCGTGGGATCGTTCGTGGCGCTGGATCTGCTGCTGTTCTTCGTCTTCTTCGAGGCCCTGCTGGTCCCGATGTATCTGCTCATCGGGGGATGGGGTGGCGAGCGGCGGGTCTACGCCGCGGTGAAGTTCTTCCTCTACACGATGGCGGGCTCGGCGTTCCTGCTGCTCGCCATCTTGTTCCTGTACTCCAAGTCCGGTGCTGCGTCCGGACAGGCGACATTCGATCTCCGGTCGTTGGTAACCGTGGCCAGCGGGCTCTCCCAGGGGACGGCGCGGTGGCTGTTCCTTGGATTCTTCGTGGCGTTCGCGGTGAAGGTGCCGCTGTTCCCATTGCACACGTGGCTCGCCGATGCGCATACCGAGGCACCCACCGCCGGGTCGGTACTCCTGGCCGGCGTGCTGCTGAAGGTCGGGGCCTACGGACTCATCCGATTTAACCTCGCGCTGTTCCCGGAGGCGGCGAAGTACTTCGCCACGTTCGTGTCAGTGCTGGCGGTGATCGGGATCATCTACGGCGCGGTCTGCGCGATCATGCAGACCGACATCAAGCGGCTGGTTGCCTATTCGTCGGTGTCCCACCTGGGGTTTGTGGTCCTTGGCATCTTCGCGTTCACCCATCAGGGGATGACCGGCGGAGTCTTGCAGATGGTGAATCACGGCCTGGCCACCGGGGCGCTGTTCCTGGTGGTCGGGATGGTCTACGATCGAACGCACACTCGCGAGTTAGGCGAACTCGGCGGCCTGGCCGGCGTCACCCCGTGGCTGGCCGGCGCGTTCTTGTTCGCGGTTCTCGCGAGCGTCGGGCTTCCGGGGCTGAACAGTTTCGTGGGCGAGTTCTTGGTCATCGTCGGGACCTTCAGCGTGAGCCACTGGTTCGGGTCTCTCGCGGCGATCGCCGTGGTGCTGGCCGCGATCTACCTGTTGTGGTCCTATCAGCGGCTGGCGTACGGGCCTCTGCATGAGGGGCACCGACTGCTCCCCGATGTGGACGCACGAGAGGTCGCGATCCTGGCGCCGATCCTGGGGCTGATCCTGGTCTTCGGGGTGGCCCCCGGTCTGCTCACCGACAAGATCCAACCCACTACGAACGCGGTGGTGGCGCGGGTGAACCCGGCGCACGTGCAGGACGCGGCGCCGATGCTCGCACCCGCCGCCGCGGCAGCGATCGGGACGGCGCCGTGATCAAGACCCCGGTCTTCGACGCCTGGGCCATCCTGCCCGAGCTGTTCCTCGGCGGGTTCGCCATCGTGGGTTTGCTCTACGAGGCGTTCGCGCGGCGGTCGGATCGTCGCGTGCACCTCATGCTTGCCCTCTCGGGCACGTTCGCGTCCGCAGCCGCGGCGCTGGCACTCTGGACGTACTCCGGACCGCCCACGGCGATGGCCGGCATGGTGAACGTCGATCGCTTCTCGGTGTTCGGACGGTTGCTGCTGGTCACCATCGCCGCGTTCTCGCTGGTCCTGGGAACGCACTACTTCTCGCTGGATACCACGCGGTACCGAGGCGAGTTCTATCCGTTGGTGCTGTTCGCGACCATGGGGATGACCCTCATCACCGCGGCGGCCGACCTCCTCGTGGTCTTCCTCGCGCTCGAGATCTTGTCACTCTCGCTGTACGTCCTCACCGGCTTCACCGGGAGGCGAGGGTCCAACGAAGCGGCGATGAAGTACTTCCTCTTGGGGGCGTTCAGTTCGGCCATCTTCCTCTACGGTATCGCGATGGCTTATGGCGCAGTCGATTCTACGAACCTGGCTGCGCTGGCTCACGGACTCTCCGGCCAGAGCGGGAACCAGTCGATCGCCCTGCTCTCCCTGGTGTTCCTGCTGGCGGGGTTCAGCTTCAAGGCCGCGCTGGTGCCGTTCCATATGTGGACACCCGACGTCTATCAGGGCGCGCCCACGCCGGTGACGGGGTTCATGTCGGCTGCGACGAAGGCGGCGGCGTTCCTTGCGCTGATCCGCGTACTGGACGTCGCGTTCCAACCACTCACCTGGAACTGGGTCCCGCTGGTCTGGGCCATCGCCGCCATCACCATGGTGGTCGGGGCGGTGCTCGCAGTCGCCCAATCCGACATCAAGAGGATGCTTGCCTACTCGAGCATCCTCAACGCGGGGTACATCCTGGTCGGCCTCACGTCCGCGGACTCGGTCGGCATCCGTGCTGCGATGTTCTACCTGACCGCCTACGCCGCCACCTCGATCGGCGCGTTCGGTGTGGTCATG
>JAYVBZ010000373.1:0-2948 GCA_043750215.1 Actinomycetota bacterium | reverse complement strand
CGAGCCCACCCGATAGGCCCGACCCTTGGTGCGCTGCAGGACATCCTCTGCGTCCCCGGGATGCACCACCAGCACCATGCCGATCCCCATGTTGAAGGTAGTGAACATATCGTCGTCGGTAGCCTGCGCTGCATCTTGGACCAATCGGAAGATCGGCTGCTCGATCCAGGAACCTCGCTCGATCACGGCGCCCAAGCCGTCGGGCAGCGCACGGGGGATGTTCTCGTGGAAGCCACCGCCCGTGATGTGCGCGGCCGAGGCGATCAGGCCCTGGCGCGCAAGCGTCAACACATCGAACGTGTGCATCGCGCACGGCTCCAAGAGTTCATCGACCAGTGGACGGTTCAAACCGGGCGGGATCTCGTTCAGGTCATAGCGCGGGAGCAGCGCCGAGCGAACCAACGAGTACCCATTGGAGTGAAGGCCACTGGACGCCAACCCGATCAGCGCGTCGCCCTCGCGCACCCGACCGGCGCCGAGCAGATGCGCCTCATCGACCACTCCCACACAGAACCCCGCCATGTCGAACTGGCCGGCCGCCATCACACCCGGATGTTCCGCCGTCTCGCCCCCCAACAATGCGCATCCGGCGCGACGGCATCCCTCTGCAACCCCTGCGACCATCGCGGCGATCTCCTGGGGCGCCACGCGACCGACGGCAAGGTAGTCCAGGAAGAACAGCGGTTCGGCGCCCATGCAGACCACATCGTCTGCGCACATCGCAACGAGGTCGATCCCAACGGTGTCCAGGCGGCCCGTCATCCGAGCGATCTCCAGCTTGGTCCCCACGCCGTCGGTTGCCGCGGCTAGGTACCGACCCTCCGAGATCCGGAAGAGCCCGGCGAACCCGCCTACGTGCTCTGCCATCTCGGGGCGCCGGGCTTTCGCAGCAAGATCCGCGATCAGCGCAACCGCCTCGGCCCCGGCCCCGATGTCGACGCCCGCCGCGCGATACGCGTTGCCCGACGGCGGGACCTGGCTCATACGGAGGGGAGGTGCAGCTGATCCTCGAGCAGGAACTTCCCGGCCTCCCCGGGGATGGGGATCGGGTATTCGCCGTCGAAGCAGGCCCGGCAGAAGGTGTCCTTCCTGCCGCTGCTGGCCTGCACCATCCCCTCAAGGGACAGATAGCCCAACGAATCGGCCGCTACATATGCCGTGATCTCCTCCACGGTGAGGTCGGCGGCGACCAACTCCTGCCGGGTCGGCATGTCGATGCCGTAGAAGCACGGCCACTTCAAGGGCGGACACGTGATCCGCAGGTGGACTTCGGTGGCGCCCGCTTCGCGGAGTGCGGCGACGATCTGCCTGGTCGTGGTGCCTCGCACGATCGAGTCATCGACCACGATCAACCGCTTACCGTGGACCGCCTCCGGGATCGGGTTCAGCTTCAACTTCACGCCGCGGTCTCGCAGGGTCTGCGACGGCTCGATGAACGTTCGGCCGACGTAGTTGTTCTTGTAGAGACCATCGCCGTACGGGATGCCGGTGACTTCCGAATATCCCTGCGCGGCCGAGTGCCCGGTGGTCGGTACCGCTATGACCATGTCCGCGTCCACTGGGTGCTCCATGGCCAGCAGCTTGCCCATCTCCCGGCGCGCCATGTGCACGGTCACGTCATCGAACCGTGAGTCCGGCCTGGCCAGGTACACCAGCTCGAAGATGCAGAAAGCCTTTCGCGGAGACTCCGCGAATCGAACCGAGTGCAGGCCTCGGTCATCGAAGCGGACCAGTTCGCCGGGTTCGACATCGCGAACCAGGGTGGCACCGACGATGTCCAGCGCGCACGTCTCCGACGCCACGACGAACCCGTTGGGGAGCCGCCCGATGGAGAGCGGCCGGACACCGTAGGGGTCACGAGCCGCGTAGACCGAACGTTCGTCCATCATGACGAAGCAGTAGGCGCCTTCGAGCGTTGGCAGGACCGCGAGTGCCGCCGCCTCCAGGGAACCGGTCAGGGACATCTCCGCTTGGAGAAGGGTGGTGACCAGGTCCGAGTCTGTCGAGGCGGTACCGCGCGTGCCGACCCGTTCGGCCAGCTCTCGGGTATTGACCAGGTTGCCGTTATGGCCCAAGGCGATCGAACGAACCCCGTCGGTCTTGAAGACGGGCTGAGCGTTGTCCCAGGTATTCGAACCGGTCGTGGAGTAGCGCGTGTGACCGATGGAAAGATCCCCCGCCAGCGTGGTCAGGGTGGCTTCGCTGAAGACCTGACTGACCAGGCCAAGATCCTTGTAGACCAGGATGTTGTGGCCATCGCTGACCGCGATGCCGGCCGATTCCTGACCTCGGTGTTGTTGGGCGAAGAGTCCGAAGTACGTGAGCCTGCCTACGTCGTCACCCGGCGCCCAGACGCCGAACAGACCGCACTCATCCTTCGGTGATTCCGCCCCCACAGGACCTCAAGGGTAGCAGCCGCTCCGACCTCGCCGGGGTCAGGACGATCGCCCAGGACGGAGCTGGACGCCCTCGAGCGTCAGGAGCAGCTCCTTGCGAGCGAACCCACCGGCGTACCCACCCAACGCTCCACCGGTGCGCAAGACCCGATGGCAGGGGATCACGATGGGTATGGGATTGGCCCCGAGCGCGTTGCCCACGGCGCGCGCTGCGTGAGGCCTTCCGATGGTCTTCGCGAGCTTTCCGTACGTCGAGGTGCCACCGAACGGGATCCGTCGGGCCGCGCTCAGCACCTCCCGCGCGATGCCGTGCACCAAGCGCCGATCCACCTTCACATCGAACCGGGTGCGTTCGCCGGCGAAGTACTGGTCCAGCTGGCGCCGAACCTGGTCGGTCGGACCGGCCGCCTCGAGGATCCGAGGGCTCACCTCGCGGGCCAGTGTGGCAAGGACCTCATCGCGGGGTTCACCGGCGAAACCCACGTGGAGCAGGCCTCGGGGCGTGACCGCGAGGAACAGGGTGCCGATCGGCGAGTCCGTGGTCCAGATCGC
>JAYVBZ010000372.1:0-5404 GCA_043750215.1 Actinomycetota bacterium | reverse complement strand
CGCTGCGTTCATCGATGCGGAGCACGCCCTCGACCCCACATACGCCCACGCGCTCGGCGTCAACATCGACGAACTCCTGGTCTCCCAGCCGGACTCCGGCGAGCAGGCGCTTGAGATCGCCGACATGCTCGTCCGGTCCGCGGCCCTGGCGTTGGTGGTCGTCGACTCCGTCGCCGCGCTTACCCCGCGCGCGGAGATCGAGGGGGAGATGGGGGATACACACATCGGCCTTCAGGCCCGGCTCATGTCCCAGGCCATGCGGAAACTCAACGGGTCCCTCAGCAAGTTCGATACCACGGCGATCTTCATCAATCAGCTCCGAGAGAAGATCGGGGTCATGTTCGGCAGCCCGGAGACCACTCCGGGTGGGAGGGCGCTGAAGTTCTACTCTTCCGTTCGCCTGGACGTGCGGAAGATCGAGAATCTGAAGGACGGCCAAGAGGTTGTCGGTTCCCGTACCCGCGTCAAGGTTGTGAAGAACAAGGTGGCTCCGCCGTTCCGTCAGTGCGAGTTCGACATCATGTACGGCAAGGGGATCTCGAAGGAGGGATCGCTCATCGACGTCGGTGTGGACCTCGAGATCGTGAAGAAGGCGGGAGCCTGGTTCACCTACGAAGGGGAGCAGCTTGGGCAGGGCCGTGAGAATGCCCGGCAGTTCCTGGGTGAGCACATCGAGCTTCGCGACGAGATCGAGCGGAAGATCCGGGAGGCCGTGGGGTTGACGTCCTTCGGGGACGATGCAGACACACCCATCGAGATCATCCCGGATGTCGTCTTGAACGAAGAGGCTCCGGCGAACGGACGGTCGAAGGCGAAAGTCGACGCAGAGGCCTGATCGCCTGTGCCACGAGGTCCGGTCAAGAACCCCAAGGACTGCCATGAGCGTGCGCTCGGGCTCCTGGCGGTGCGTCCGCGCAGTCGCCAGGAGCTCGACCGCCGTCTCTCGGCCGCTGGTTTCGACGCCCAGGAGGTGTCGGACGTGCTGGGTCGCCTCGAGCGGGTCGGCTTGATCGATGACCGTGCATTCGCGCAACAGCTCGCCGCTCACCACTTCGAGAACCGGAAGTCGGGCTCCTGGGCGGTCGCGGGTGCGCTCGCCAACAAGGGAGTCTCGCGCGCCGTCTCTGATGAGGTGCTGGAAGGGGCTGACTTGGCCGACGAGGACCGTGCCCTGGAACTGGCTACGTCGAAGGCGGTCCGCATGCATGCCCTGACCCCGGAGAAGGCGTATTCACGACTGGTTGGGCTCCTGGCGCGCCGAGGCTACGGCCCGGGGATAGCCCGTAGCGCGGCCCGTAAGGCACTTGACGTGCAGGGATACGAAGACCAGGCCTAACAGGTCCGACCGGAGCCTTGCCTGAAGAGGGTTACGGCCGTAGCATCGAAGGTCAAGAGAGAGCCACTTACCTAACCCATGCCAGAGGCCCTGTGACCGGAACTGATGCCCACGAGATCTACCGAACGGAGCGCGCGATAACTCGCGGCGCCCCGTAGTTCCTGCACGGTGCCCTGGCCGGGACCGGAAGGGTCCTCTCCCCAAAGGGATAAAGGGGAGACACCATGCTTCAGGTTGTTACCGTCATCGCCGCCCTCGCGGTTGGCGCCGTCGCAGGATTCCTCTACCGCAAGACCATCGCAGCCTCGAACGTGCACAGCATCGAGTCCCAAGCGCAGAAGGCGCTCCTGGAAGCCCAGCAAGAGGCGACCCAGATCCACAAGGGGGCTGTTGACGACGCGAAAGAGCAGGGCGTCTCTATCAGGCGCGAGGCTGAGGAGGACGTACGCGCGCGGCGCGAGGAGATCGCCCGTATCGAACGCCGGATCACGGAGTCCGAAGAGGAGATCCGCTCCAAGCATGCAGGCGTTGCCTCGCGCGCCACCGAACTTGACGAACGGGAAGAGCGCCTGACCTATGTCCGCGAGCAGTTGGAAAGAGCGACGGAGCTTCATCGCGCGCAACTGGAGAAGATCGCGGGCATGACCTCGAGCGAGGCCCGTGACCAACTCATGAACCAGGTCCTGGACGAGGCTAAACGCCATGCCATGGGCCAGGTCCGTGAGATCGAGCAGCGGGCTCGCGAGGAGGGCGAGGAGCGGGCGCGGAAGATCGTCACGATCGCCATCCAGCGCGTGGCATCCGAGCAGACGGCGGAATCCACCGTCAGTGTCTTCGCCCTGCCCAGCGAGGATATGAAGGGCCGCATCATCGGTCGAGAGGGCAGGAACATCCGTGCCTTCGAGGCCACGACCGGGGTGAACATCATCATCGACGATACGCCCGAGGCCGTGGTGCTCAGTTCGTTCGACCCGGTTCGTCGAGAGGCTGCCCGGATGACTCTGGAGAAGCTCGTGGCCGACGGACGGATACACCCTGCGCGGATCGAGGAACTCCACGAGCGGTCGATGCGTGATATCGAGGATCGGATCCGTCGGGCCGGAGAGGATGCGGTGGCCGAGGTGGGCATCCCGGATATCCACCCTGACATCATCAAGCTCCTTGGGCAGCTGCAGTACCGAACGTCCTATGGCCAGAACGTGCTGCGCCACTTGGTGGAGTCGGCGCACATCGCCAGTACGATCGCTGCCGAGATCGGCGTAGACGCGACGATCGCCAAGCGAGGAGCGTTCCTTCACGACATCGGCAAGGCCGTCACGCACGAGATCGAGGGTTCGCACGCCATCATCGGGGCGGAGATCGCCCGCCGACTGGGGGAGACTCCCGAAGTGGTGCACTGCATCGAGTCGCACCACGGCGAGGTGGAGCAGCATTCCGTAGACGCGGTGCTCGCGCAGATCGCCGACGGGATCAGCGGGGGGCGGCCCGGGGCGCGCCGTGAGTCGCTCGAGACCTACGTCAAGCGGCTGCAGCGGCTCGAGGAGATCTGCACCGCGCACCCTGGCGTAGAGAAGGTCTTCGCGATGCAGGCCGGCCGAGAGGTGCGTGTGATGGTCGTGCCGCAAGAGGTGGACGACATGCAGGCCCAGGTCATCGCGCGTGATATCGCGAAGCAGGTGGAGGAGGAATTGCAATACCCCGGACAGATCCGGATCACGGTGGTGCGGGAATCGCGAGCCATCGAGTACGCGAAGTGACCCGTTCGCGCAGGTAGTAGCCTCGACGCCATGGAACCGAAGTACCTGATCCGCACCTTCGGGTGCCAGATGAACGAACACGATTCCGAGCGGATCGCCGGCGTGCTGGGCTCCGATGGGATGATGCCGACCCAGGATGCCTCGCAGGCGAACGTGATCGTCCTCAACACCTGCGCCATCCGCGAGAACGCCGACAACAAGCTCTACGGAAACTTGGGTCACCTCAAGCCCCTGAAGGATCAGGATCCCTCGCTCCGCATCGTGGTGGCGGGATGCCTTGCGCAGAAGGACCAGAGCCTCATCCAAGAACGAGCCCCGTGGGTGGACGTCGTGGTGGGGACACATGCCCTTCCACACCTCCTCGATCTTCTTCGCGCAGCCGAAGAGGACGGCCCGCAGATGGATGTGCGGGACTACACCGAAGGGTTCCCCAGCGCTCTGCCCGCGGTCCGCCAGGACGCGTTCCGGGCGTGGGTCTCGATCGCGCCTGGCTGCGACAACGCCTGCACCTTCTGCATCGTCCCGTTCGTGCGCGGTGCGCAACGCTCCCGGGGGATGGGGGACATCGTTGGGGAGGTTCAGGGGCTCGTCGCAGGCGGTGTCGTCGAGATCACGCTCCTAGGTCAGAACGTCAACACCTATGGCCGCGACGTCACCGTTCCCGACTCGCCGAACAAGCCCCTCTTCGCGACGCTGCTGCGGGAGGTCAACGAGGTTGACGGTTTGCGGCGGATCAGATTCACCAGTCCGCATCCCCACGATTTCACGCCTGACGTGATCGAAGCCATGGCGGACTGCGAGAAGGTATGTGAGCACATCCATTTCCCGCTTCAGTCGGGTTCGGATCGGGTGCTGAAGGCTATGCAGCGGTCCTACCGGCGGGAACGCTATCTGGGCTGGCTGGACGTCATCCGTGCTGCCGTCCCGGGGATCGCCGTCTCGACCGACATCATCGTGGGATTCCCCGGGGAGACCGAGGGTGACTTCGCCGATACGCTGGACGCTGTGCGCGCCGCCGAGTTCGATAGCGCGTTCATGTTCCAGTACTCCCCGCGCCCGGGTACGCGAGCCGCGGTCATGGCGGACCAGATCCCGAAAGAGGTCGTTCAGGAGCGCTTCGACCGACTGCTCGCTCTGCAGACGGGGATCTCGGAAGCGGCGTCTGCGGCCCAGTTGGGCTCTGTCGTCGAGGTTCTGGTCGAGGGTGGAGATCGCAAGGGCCGCTCCACGCAGTCGCGGACCCGAAGCAACCGGATCGTCCATCTTCCCGATGCCCTGGATCCCGGAACGTTCGTGTGGGCGGAAGTGGTGGAGACAGCAGCGCACCACCTTCGCGGCACTGTGGTGCCCGCGCCGACCGCCGTCTCCGCATAGGGCGCGGCTGATGCCATCGGCTAGCGCCCCGCTCCTGGCCCTGGTTGGTCCCACGGGGTCGGGCAAAACCGAGGCTGGCATCCAGCTTGCCGAGGCTCTGAGCGCCGAGATCGTCTCGGTGGACTCCATGCTCATCTACCGGGGGATGGATATCGGGACGGCCAAGCCCACGGCGACCCAACGTCGCAGGGTCCCGCATCACCTGCTGGACCTGGCCGATCCGAGCGAACCGTTCAGCGTGGCTCGGTATCAGTCATCAGCGAGGGGGGTCCTCTTAGATCTGGGAAGCCGGGGCGCAGTGCCGTTGCTCGTTGGTGGGTCCGGCCTCTACTTCCGTGCGTGCGTAGACGATCTCGACTTCCCCGCCACAGACCCCGACGTGCGAGCCGACCTGCAGCGTCAAGCCGATGGGCTGGGAGCAGCCCGCCTCCACGATCGCCTGCGGGATCTGGACCCGGTCGCCGCCGTGAAGATAGAGCCCGGGAACGTTCGCAGGACCATCAGGGCACTCGAGGTCCCCGGCCTTACCGGGCGGCTCTTCAGCTCTTTCGCAACGGCGTGGGAGGCGTATCCGGCCGGTCGCGTCACTGCGGCCGGGATCGAGATCGATCGCGCCGTCCTGAACGATCGGATCGCTCGCCGGGTGGACGCTATGGCCCGGGCCGGGTGGATCGAGGAAGTTACTCGGCTGGTGCAAGCCGGCTTCGGCGGCTGGCTCACCGCGACACAGGCCATCGGCTACGCTGAACTCGCCCGCCATCTGGAGGGAGACCGCTCGCTCGAGGAGGCCATGGCCCTGACCGTGAAGCGAACGAAGCAGCTCGCTCGTCGACAGCTGGCATGGTTCCGTCGAGACCCCCGTGTCCGATGGTTCTCGGCGGGTGAGGGCGGAGCGATGGACGTGGTGGAAGAGATCGCGCGCTATCTGGAGGCCGGC
>JAYVBZ010000371.1:0-2290 GCA_043750215.1 Actinomycetota bacterium | reverse complement strand
GGTCCGGATCAGCACCTGCTCACCGCCGCTCAGTACGACCAGATCTTCACCATGCACGGGCTCACGATGATCTTCCTGTTCGTGATGCCGATGAGCGCTGCGTTCTTCAACTACCTGATCCCGTTGATGATCGGTGCGCGCGACGTGGCGTTCCCGCGACTGAACGCGTTCAGCTTCTGGGCCTTCATCCTGGGGGGACTGTTCCTCTACTCCAGTTGGTTCTTGGGTGGAGCGCCGAATGGAGGCTGGTTCGGCTACCCGCCCAACTCCACGACCGACCCTTCCATCGGGATGACGTTCTACGCGCTGGGGCTGCTCATCACCGGTATCGCGTCATCGGCCGGTGCAGTGAACCTGGCGGTCACCATCATCAACATGCGCGCCAAGGGGATGACCCTGTTCCGGATGCCGATCTTCATCTGGATGGGCCTTGTGGTGCAGTTCCTCTTGGCCTTCAGCCTGCCGATCATCACGGTGGCGCTGGTGGAGATGCTCATGGACCGCAGGTTCGGAACGCACTTCTTCGACCCTGTAGCCGGGGGTGATCCGATCCTGTGGCAGCACCTGTTCTGGTTGTTCGGCCATCCGGAGGTCTACATCCTGGTGTTGCCGGCGTTCGGCATCTTCAGCGAGATCCTGCCTGTGTTCAGTCGGAAGCCCTTGTTCGGCTATCAGTTCGTGGCGTTCAGCGGCATCGCGATCGGGTTCATCGGCTTCGGGGTCTGGGCGCACCACATGCTCGCCACGGGGCTCGGGCCGGTCGCGAACACGGCGTTCGGAGTCTCGACGGCCATCATCGCCGTGCCTACCGGGGTGAAGATCTTCAACTGGATGGCGACCATGGCGCAGGGTGATATCCATTTCGATTCGCCGATGTTGTTCGCGGTGGGGGGGATCGCGATGTTCGTGATCGGCGGACTCTCCGGGGTGACGCACTCCATCGTGCCCGCGGACTATCAGCAGACCGACACCTACTACGTGGTGGCGCACTTCCACTACGTGCTCTTCGGCGGCGCGATCTTCGGTTTGTTCGCGGGGATGTACTACTGGTGGCCGAAGATCTTCGCGAAGAAACTGTCCGAGCGCCTGGGCAAGATCCATTTCTGGCTCTTCGTGATCGGGATGAACCTCACGTTCGGTCCGATGCACATCCTCGGACTCGCGGGGATGATCCGGCGCACGTACACGTACCCGGCGACCCTGGGTCTCACGTTCTGGAACCAAGTGGCGACGGCGGGAGCGTTCCTCATCGCGCTCGGCGTCCTGGTGTTCATCGTCAACCTGGTGAAGACCTCGCGGTACCCCAAAGGCTTGGAGAACGAAGACCCCTGGGATGCACGGACCATCGAGTGGATGACCTCATGTCCGCCTCCCGTCCACAACTTCGACGAGATCCCCGAGGTCCACGCTCTGGACGAGTTCTGGCACCGCAAATACACCGTCGACGAACGGACGGGCGAACTGATTCGGATCCCGGCAGGGGCGGCTCCCGAACACGACCCGGGACACGCCGCAGGACACGCCGGGGGGCACGCTATCCACCTGCCAAGTCCGTCGTTCTGGCCGCTGATCGCCGCCATCGGGCTGCCGACCATCGCGTACGGTCTCCTGTACAACTGGTACCTGGTGGGTGCGGGTGCGTTCGTCCTGCTGGTCGGATTCATGGGTTGGGCCCTCGAGCCCTCGGTGGCGGAGTAGGAGGGGCCGATGGCAGACGTCATCGACGAGCAGCATGCGGCCCCTTCGGCCAAAGCCGAGGAGCACGCCACCACGACGGGGTTGCCCAGCACGAAGCTCGCCATGTGGATCTTCCTGGCGTCGGAATGCCTGCTGTTCGGGGCGCTCATCACCACCTACCTGCTCTACCGGGGCGCGAGTAAGGTCGGCCCCTACCCCAACGATGTCTTCGACATCCCCTACACGTCGGTGTCGTCGTTCGTGCTGCTAGCCAGTTCGCTGACGATGGTGCTGGCGGTGGCAGCAGCGCAGAAGGCCGACCTGATCCGCATGCGCATCTGGCTGCTTGTGACGGCGCTGCTTGGCATGACGTTCGTCGGCGGCCAGGTTTACGAGTTCACGAGCTTCTCGAACGAAGGTCTGACGCTCGGGAGGAACCTGTTCGGCACTACCTTCTACGTCCTCACCGGATTCCATGGCCTGCACGTCACGGTGGGCATCGTCATGCTCCTGACATTGACGTCCTTCTCGCAGATGGGGCGCCTCCCCGACGACCAAGTGTTTCCCGTCGAGATGGTCGGCCTGTACTGGCACTTCGTCGACATCGTCTGGA
>JAYVBZ010000370.1:0-6529 GCA_043750215.1 Actinomycetota bacterium | reverse complement strand
CGAACGTCCAGGAGCACCGTGTAGGTCACGGACCCCACCGGCCGGTCCACCGGCCCCGCGCACATCCACAACAGGAACGCCTCGGAGCCGGGACCCTGCACCTCGATCCGCGTGAGGGGCGTCATGTCGAACAAGCCGGCGCGCTCCCGCGCAGCCAGGTGTTCGGCGGCCACGATAGGTGACCAATGGCGCGCGGACCACGCATCGCGCGGGGGAAGACGCAGAGGGGCAACCAGTGGTTCGTTCGCGTCGTACCAGCGTGGGCGCTCCCACGCGGCGCCATCGAAGAGCGCGGCGCCCAGCTCGCGCTGCCGCTCGGCAAAGGGACTCCAGCGCAGCCCGCGGCCGGATGTGTGGCCTTCGGCAGGGTGGTGAACGGCGTACACGTCGCGGTAAGAATCCTCGCAGCGGGCGCGATAGACCTCCGGGGCGAGCTCCACGTCATGGAACCGCGAGAGATCCGCCGGTGAGCTGTCAACGGTGGACGCCCCGTACACCAACGTCTCCGCGAGCGCGCGGGCAACGCCGGCAGAGTGCGTCACCCACACCGATTCCGCCACCCAGAAGCCCCGCAGCTCGGGGTGTTCCCCCATCAAGGGGTATCCGTCCGGTGTGAACGCGAACACCCCGTTGAAGCTCTGCTGCAGTTGGGAGCCACGTAGCGGCGGCATGAGGTCGCACGCCAGATCCCAAGGATCGACGAAGTCCTCCGACGTGAACGGGAACACCAGCCCTTCGGGGTGTGTGTCCAGATCGGTCACTTCGACTGGCAACGTCCGGTGATTGAACGAACCTATCCCGACTCGATCCCCGTGGTCACGGAAGTAGAGGCCCGCGTCATGATGACGGATGATCGGCAACGTGGCCTCGCGCTCGGCGTTGACGGCGAGTTCTGGGATGGGTGACGTAACCACGTATTGATGTTGGAACGCGACCATCGGAAGCGTGAGTCCCACAAGGCCGGCCACCACCGGCCCCCACACGCCCGCACAACAGACCACGACATCGGCAGGCAGGACGCCGTCCGCCGTGCGCACGCCCGTGACTCGCCCGCCGGTGCGCTCGATCCCCAGGACTTCCTGACGCGCGGCGAAGGTCGCTCCACGCGCCTGGGCCCGGCGAGCCTGCGCCTCGACGCCGCGGAGCGCTACCGCGAGCCCTTCGTCCTGCGTGGCGAACGCACCGAGGAGTCGGGACCCGTCCATCATCGGCCATCGGTCGACGGCTTCCTGCGCGCTGATCATCTCCCCCCGCCACCCCCAGGAAAACGCGGAGGCACAGCGGCGTTGCAGTTCGCGGAGCCGATCCGGCGTGAGGGCTACTTCGAGCGTGCCCACCGGATGAGCCGCAGGTTCGCGGTCCAGCTCGAGCTCGCCGAACTTCATGAGGGTGTAGTCGGCGAAAGTCTGCATCATCTGCGACGGGCTCGTGCGGCTGATAAGCCCGGGAGCGTGTGTGGACGAACCGCCGGTGACGTAGAGCGGGCCCTTGTCCAGAACCGTGACAGAGGTCTCACCCATGTCACCGAGTTCGTCCGCGAGCGCCGCGCCGACCACCCCGGCGCCGATGATGACGATCCTCCTGCCCATCCCCCACCCTTCGAGCACAGCGATGACGACTGCGGCCTGCATATCCTACGGAACCTTCGGGATCGCCTCGCGGGCCGGCATACATCTACCTCAGCCCCCGCCGCTTGATGGGTAGATGGTCCCGCCGGAACCGGGACCATCGTCTGAGTCGAGCTTCGGCGCCGGAGTAGAGTCCTGCCTATGAGTTCGAGCGGCGAGCTGGGGGGCCAGAGCGCAGACATGGATCCATGGGGCAATGCCTTGTTCCACGCCGTCGTGATGGTCGCCCTCAGCTTCATCGCGTTCGTGTTGATCCCGAACACACTCCTCGGATACCTCACGACACGGATGACACCCGTCGGGCGCGATCTGGTAGTGACGGGGTGTTGGGCCGTGGCGTTCCTGATCGTCTGCGTGGTGTTCGTCCGACTCCAGCAGAAACGGACGACCTAGCACATGCGGTTCACGACGCGGCCAGTCGGCGCCGAGTGGTTCGACGACAACGTGCCATGCACGCGCGCATGTCCGGTCCTCACGAACGCCGGCCGCTATGTCACTGCGATCGCCGCGGGAGACGATGAGCTCGCCTACCGGATCGCTCGCCTCCCGAACCCGTTCCCGTCGATCTGCGGACGGGTCTGCGCTGCCCCCTGCGAACAGGCCTGCCGCCGCGGAGCGATCGACGAGCCCATCGCGATCCGCGCGCTCAAGCGTTACGTGACCGAGCAGTATGGGGTGGAGAGCGGCCACGGCTCCCACATCTACCGTGACGCAGCGCCGATGTCCCCCCCACGCGAGGAGCGGATCGCCATCATCGGAGCTGGGCCCGCAGGCATGGCGTGCGCGCACGATCTGGCAACGTACGGCTATCGCCCTGTGGTCTTCGAGGCGCAGGACCGTCCCGGCGGCATGATGGTACTGGGCATCCCGCCTTACCGCCTGCGCCGCGACCTCCTTGAGGACGAGATCCGGGCGATCCTCGATATGGGGGTCGAGCTCCGGACCAACCAACGCTTAGGGCGCGACTTCTCGCTCGCCTCTCTGAAGAGCGATGGGTTCGCCGCCGTGTTCCTGGGGGTCGGGTGTATGCGGGGTCGCGACCTGCAGATCCCCGGCGTCGAGAAGGACGGAGTGCTGCGCGCCGTCGACTTCCTGCTGAACGCGAACCTGGGCTACCGCGTCGATCTGGGCGAGGACGTGCTGGTGATCGGAGGCGGCAACGTGGCACTCGATGCCGCCCGCACCGCCCTGCGGGAGATCGCATCCGTGACCGGAGCCGTCACGGACGAGCTCACCAACGAACAGAGCAGAGACGAAGCCGGGGCCGGCGCGACGGCGACCTTCGACGTCGCCCGCGTGGCCAAGCGTATGGGGGCCCGGCGCGTGCGGGTCGTGGCGCTCGAGAATCGGCAGGAGATGCCGGCCCATGAGTTCGAGATCGAGGAGGCGGAGGTCGAAGGGATCGAGGTCCTGACCAGGCGGGGACCCCACGCCATCATGGGGAACGGACACGTCACTGGCCTGCAGACTCTCGACGTGTCCTCTGTGTTCGACCCGGACGGCCGGTTCAACCCGCGGTTCATCGAAGGTACGGAGAAGGTGATCGATTGCGACTCCGTGATCCTCGCTATCGGTCAGGCGCCCGATCTCTCGTGGCTCGAGCCCGTCGACGGGGTCGAGGTGACGGCCCGAGGTCTGATCGGGATCGACAAGAACTCGCTCGCGACCAGCGCGGCCGGCATCTACGCCGGCGGCGACGTTGCATTCGGCCCACGCAACTTGATCGACGCGATCGGTGACGGGCGGCGAGCGGCCGCCTCCATCCACATGCAGATCGCAGGCATCGAAGCCCCTCGTCCTTCGCTGCAGAACCGCACCCTCATGCCCATCATCGCGGTGAAGCGGCCGCAGGTCGACTACACGGCGATCTCACGGGTCGACGTCCCCGCCGAACCCAACGAACGCCGTGTGGGCTCACCGGAGATCGAGCTCGGCTACACGGAGGAACAGGCACGAACAGAGGCATCCCGGTGTCTCCAGTGCTTCCTGAACATCATGCTCGAGCCCTCGCTCTGCATCCTGTGCGGTGGCTGCGTCGACATCTGCCCCGAGAAGTGCATCCGGATCATCCCCGTCGAGGACATCGAGGGCCTCTCCGCGCTTGCGACGCCAGCTGCGCCGGCCAGTGCGTTGGTGATACAGGAGGACCTCTGCATCCGCTGCGAACTCTGTATAGAGCGTTGCCCAACAGACGCGCTCTCCATCGAGAGCTGGTCGGAGGCCTCCACGGCTCCGGTAGCGCTAGAACCCGTCGCGGGCTGAGGAGGGAATCGTGGAACCCAAGAAACCTAAGCTGACGGAACGGGGGTGGTTCCAGTCGATCTTCCGCCCCGGCCAGAAGTTCAGAGACACCGAGCTCTACCGGTCCGCGATCCGTCACCCGAGTCCCTCCACCCCTCGGGGACGCGCGATGACCTCGTTCCAGAACTTCTTCCTCCACATCTACCCCGTGAAGGTCCCCCGCGAGATCGTGAAGTCCCGGGCGACCCTGCGACTGGGTTTCATCGCTGCGGTCCTGTACATGATCTTGTTCACCTCGGGGATGTATCTGATGTTCTTCTACCGACCGGTCTCCCCCGACGCCTACTACAACATGCACGACCTCTCGACGAAGGTGGCCTTCGGCCAGTTCGTCAGGAACATCCACCGTTGGTCGGCTCACCTGATGGTGCTGATCGTGTGCCTGCACCTGCTTCGGGTGTTCTACTCCGGCGCCTACAAGCCGCCACGGCAGTTCAACTGGGTGGTCGGCGTTGGACTGCTGGTGCTCACGTTCCTGGAGTCCTTCACGGGCTACCTGCTGCCATGGGATCAGCTCAGCTATTGGGCGATCACGGTGGGCACGAACATCGCGGGCTACGTGCCGGTGATCGGTAACCAAACTCGCAACGTCCTGCTGGGCGGGCCAGAGGTCAGCGGCGAGACACTGCTTCGCTTCTACGTCCTGCACATCTTCTTCGTTCCTGCCCTGATGTTCGTTATCTTAGGCATCCACATCTGGCGAGTGCGCAAGGACGGCTTCGCGGTATCCGACCGAAAGAACGATCCACCTGAGGATGAGCCGGAGAAGGAGGTTGTGGCAGATGTCGACGCCTGAAGAGCCCCGCTACCGCCTGCTAGGAGTCGTCGACCGCGAGATCGAACAGCGCGACGAACAGGAACCCGATGACGGCGTGTTCACCTGGCCACACTTCCTTATCCGTCACGTGGTGGTGGCATGCGGGACGATCCTCGTGGTGTTCGTTCTGTCCATCCTCTTCAACGCCCCCTTGAAGGACATCGCGAACCCGTCTTCGACCCCCCTTGAGGCCAAGGCTCCCTGGTACTTCGCCGGTCTTCAGGAGCTGCTGTCGCACCTTCAGCCGATGGTCGCCGGGATCTTGATCCCCGGCGCCGCCTTGATGTTCCTGTTCGCCCTCCCCTACCTAGATCGGAGCAAGGGCTGGCGGATCCGCGGTCGAAGGATGGTCGTGATCGTGTTCACCCTGCTCGCCATCGCCGCAGTCGTCCTGACCGTCGTCGGCGCCCTGTTCCGTGGGCCGGGATGGTCGTGGGTGTGGCCGTGGCAACACCTCTACCTGGAGCTATAGACCATGACTGACGAACGACACGACGACGAGAAAACCACCGAGGAACTCGACACGTCGCACGACAAGGCTATCCCGCGACGTCGCTTCCTCGACAACTCTTGGAAGGCGCTCGGGGTGGTGCTGATCGCGGAGGGCCTGTGGACCAGCTACGACTTCTTGAAGCCGACCGATGCCTCCGGGTTGGGGGGCGTCGTGGACGCGGGCGCCGTAGCCGACTTCATGCAGGAAGGGACCGTCAAGTACTCCCTGAACGGTCGCTTCTACGTGACCCAGTACCAAGGCGGCCTTCGAGCGCTCTATCAGAAGTGCCCCCACCTAGGGTGCAAGGTCCCCTGGGACGCCGCGGCGGGAGAGTTCAAGTGCCCGTGTCACGGCAGCGTCTACAACCTGATCGGCGAGTACGAATCTGGGCCGGCTCCTCGCGGCTTGGATCGTTTCCCCATCACCATCGAGAACGACCACGTCATGGTGGACACCACCGCAGTCGTCGAGGGCCCGCCACCGGGAACCCATGAGGGTCCGGCGCCGGGCGCGGGGGGGACCACGCCATGACCGACGCGCCGCGCGAGGACCCTGAGCTCGCACGCTCGACGTACCGCTGGCAGCGAGTGGGCGCATTCGTCCTCTTCCTTCTGGTGCTGGCCTTTCCTGTGTACCGCGCCACGGACGGTTCCCGTCGTGACTCGGCGTTGGCATCGCAGAACAAAGCCCTGCTGAGCCAGGGTCATGAGTTGTGGGGAACGAACTGCATGTCCTGCCATGGCATCACCGGCCAGGGTGGGACGGCCCCCGCCCTGAACTCTCAAGAGTTCCTGACGAACGTCAACGACGACCAGATCCACGGCATCATCGCCGGCGGCATCCCGGGCACGGCCATGCCTGCCTGGCTGAACGACTACGCCGGCCCGCTGACCGACGAGCAGATCGTGGCTCTCGTGACCTACATCCGCTCCTGGGAGAAGAACGCGCCAAGCGTGCCCAACTGGCGGACCCCGACCCCATGAGGAGCCTCACCATGCCACGACCACATCTGACTCGGATCTTCGGGCGGCGCGCAACGGCGGCCTCGGTCGTGGCCGCCGCACTGCTCCTGTCAGCATGCATCAGCCCTGGGTCGGCGGGCGGGACCAAGACGGTCGCCATGATCCCCAACTACCAACGTGGCGGTTCCGCACCTGCCCAGCTCGCCGGCTACACGGCGCCGGCGAACGTGGTCAGCGTGACCCTTGGAGAGACCGATCCGAACACGATGTTCATCCACATGTCCCAGGCCGTGGTCCCCCAGGGCCCGGTGAGCTTCATCGTGACGAA
>JAYVBZ010000369.1:0-2547 GCA_043750215.1 Actinomycetota bacterium | reverse complement strand
CCGTGCACGGGGTCACCGCCCATACCCACGCACGTCGACTGACCGATCCCCCGCTGGGTCAGCTCGTGCACGATCTGATAGACCAGCGTCCCCGACCGTGAAACGAACCCGACGCGCCCGGGCAGACACACCTCCGGCGGGATGATCCCGACGTTCGCCTTGCCGGGGCTGATCACGCCGGGGCAGTTGGGTCCGACCAATGTGGTGCCGGTGCCCCGGATATAGCTGTAGACCTGCGCCATGTCGGTGACCGGGATGCCCTCGGTGATGCAGACGACCAGGCCGACGCCCGCATCCGCCGCCTCAAAGATCGCCTCGGCAGCGAAGCGCGGCGGCACGAATATCATCGACGTGTTCGCTCCGGTCTCGCGTACCGCGCCGGCCACCGTGTCGAAGACGGGGATGCCTTCGACATCCTGCCCGGCCTTGCCTGGAGTGACGCCCGCAACCACCTTGGTCCCGTACGCACGGTTCCGAAGCGTATGGAACGTGCCTTCCTTGCCGGTGAGCCCTTGGACCACCAAGCGGGTGTCTTCGCCAACCAGGATGCTCATGCCGCAACCTCGCCGTTCGCCAGATCCGCTGCACGCTTGGCTGCCTCGAGCATGGTCGCCGCCGGGAAGATCAGTGGATGCGCTGCGTCAGCAAGGATCTTGCGCCCCTCCCCCGCGTTCGTACCGTCAAGTCGAACGACCAGGGGAACCGTAGCCTCAACACGCGCCAGCGCCTCTAGGATGCCGCTGGCGACCACGTCACACCGCGTGATACCGCCGAAGATGTTGATGAGGACCGACTTCACCGCTGGGTCGGACAAGATGACCTCCAGTGAGGTCGCCATGGTGTCGGCGCTGGCGCCGCCTCCCACGTCCAAGAAGTTCGCTGCACGCGCCCCTGCCTGCGCGACCACGTCGAGGGTCGACATCACCAACCCGGCGCCGTTGCCGATGATGCCGACCGCGCCGTCGAGTTTCACGTACTGAAGGCCAGCATCCTTCGCCCGCTTCTCCACCGGGTCGATCGGGAACTGTTCCGTGAGCGCTTCGGTCGCGGGACGTCGGTAGAGCGCGTTGTCGTCGATCGTCACCTTCGCGTCCAGCGCCACTACCCGGCCGTCCTCCAGGAGCACCAAGGGGTTGATCTCCACCAGGGTCGCGTCCTCTTCCCGGAGCATCGCGAACATCTTCCGGAGCACATCGCCGGCGCCCTCTCTGGCCTCCATCGGGAGCGTCTCGGTGAGATCGCGCACATGGTAGGTCCGAAGACCAAGCATCGGGTCGACGTGGACCCGGCGGAGTGCCTCCGGCCGTTCGATGGCGAGGGTCTCGATGTCCATGCCGCCCTCGGCGGTCATCATGAAGAGGTAGTCGCCACGGGAACGGTCCAGCAGCACAGAGGTGTAGAACTCCTGCTTGAGTGGCAGCACCTCTTCGCAGAGCACGCGGGTGACCGCATGTCCCTGGAAATCCGAGCTCAGCATGCGGGCCGTTTCCTCGGCGGCTCGCTCCGGTGAATCGACCAGGACCACACCCCCGCCCTTGCCGCGGCCTCCCACCTGGACCTGCACCTTGACCACAGATCGCCCGCCGAGTTCGCGGGTCGCCTCTGCGGCTTCCTCGGGCGTCTGGGCGATCATGCCGCGCGGAACGGGGATGTCATGGGCGCGGAAGAGATCCTTGCCCATGTGCTCGTACAGATCCATGTGACTCCTTCGGGTGTGGGGCCGGAGAATCGAGAACTGGGGCCTCAGGCGGTTGGGGCGCTCAGGCGCGCCCGCAGCCATCCGGCGATGTCGGTGGTCGATGCCCCCGGCGTGAAGATCATCTCGATGCCGGCCTGTTCAAGCTTGGGGATGTCGTCGGCGGGGATGATCCCGCCGCCGAAGACCAGGATGTCGTTCGCTCCGCGTTCGTGGAGCTCTTTCACCACCTTCGGGAACAGGGTCATGTGGGCTCCGGAGTGACAGGACAGGCCCACCGCGTCGGCGTCCTCCTGGATGGCGGTTTCTGCGATCTGCTCGGGGGTCTGGTGCAGGCCGGTGTAGATGACCTCGAAACCGGCGTCACGCAGGGCCCTGGCCACCACTTTGGCACCACGATCGTGCCCATCCAGCCCGGGTTTGGCCACGATGATCCGGAGCTTCTTGTCAGCCATCCTGGCCAGTCTAGCGAACGCCCGGAT
The DNA here is from genome assembly GCA_043750215.1 of Actinomycetota bacterium. Lineage (GTDB taxonomy): Bacteria > Actinomycetota > UBA4738 > UBA4738 > HRBIN12 > JANXVR01. The sequence continues at coordinate 369 of JAYVBZ010000369.1, read as the reverse complement.
TAGCTCCACAAGGTCGGCATGATCGCGTGCCGTGATGATCGCAGGCCACTCTCGACCGACGGTTCCGGATGGACGCCTACCGGGTGGTCACCTCGTAAACTCACCGCACCATGGGCAAGAGAGTGCAGCTCCGTCCGCCCGGTCTCAAGCCAACCACGAAGGTCGGCACGCTCGGTCCCTACCGTGGGCGCTTGGGACTCGCCTGGGTGATCGCGCCGCTCATCGCCGGGATCATCATCCTGATCGCCGGGTACGTCGCGTTGGTGCGCTGATGCTCGAGGCCTACACCTGGCCCCAGAGCACATCCCCCGGCGAACCCGTTGGGCTGCATGTCTCTTTGGACACTGGCGCCTTCGACGTCACCGTGAC
>JAYVBZ010000368.1:0-5713 GCA_043750215.1 Actinomycetota bacterium | reverse complement strand
ATCGCGCGCGGAGGGTTGGGATGACTCAACGATTCGAGGGTGTTCGGACCGTCGTCGTAGGCGCGGGCGTCGCAGGCGTTTCCGCAGCGCGGGTGCTCCTGGGCCTTGGCGCGGATGTGCTGGTCACCGACGAGCGCGAACCCCGATCGTTGAACGGCGCAGTCGCAGCGTTGCGAGAGGCCGGTGCCGATGTGCACACGGGAGGGCACGACCTCCGCGACCTCGACGGAGCCAAGCTAGTGGTCGTGAGCCCGGGCGTCAAACCGGACGCCGCGATCCCCACCTGGGCGCGTGAGCGTGGGGTGCCCGTGTGGGGAGAGCTGGAGCTCGGGGCCCAGATCGCAACCGCGCCGTACCTGGCGGTCACCGGGACCAATGGAAAGACGACGACCACGGGGATGATCGCTGCATGTCTGATCGCGGCCGGATCAGACGCCGTGGCCTGCGGGAATATCGGTCATCCATTCCCCGAGGCGGCAGCCCAGATCCATGACGCGCTCGTCGTCGAGGCATCTTCGTTCCAACTGGCCACCCAATCTTCGTTCCACCCCGTGGTCTCCGTACTCCTGAACGTGGCCGAAGACCATGTTGACTGGCACCGCTCAGGCGATTCCTACCGAGCCGCGAAGGCAAGGATCTTCGCGAGCCAGATCGCAACGGACACCCACGTGGGCAACCGCGACGATCCGGCGGCGGCGGCGATCTCGGTCCAAGCTCCGTGCAAGGTGGTGTGGATACGCGCAGGCGAACCCTCGGACGGAGAGATCGGATACGTAGGAGCAGAACTGACGGCCTGCCTGGGAGGGACCGCCACTGCTCTGGGGACGATAGACCCACGCAGAGCCGGCTATCGGGAGGATGCCGCAGCCGCGGCAGCCGCGGCGCTGTCGTTCGGCGTCCCCGCGGCTGCGGTTACCCAAGGCCTCGCGGCATTCAAGCCCGCGGGCCACCGTGGCGACGTTGTGGAGGAGATCGAAGGTGTGCGGTTCGTCGACAACTCGAAGGCGACGAATATCCATGCGGCACTCGCGGCTGTCGCCGCGGTGGACGGCCCCCTCGTCTTGATCGCCGGGGGCCGCGCGAAAGGCCAGGACCTGTCGCCGCTCCGCATCCTCGCTGATCGGGTGGCGTTGGTGGTTGCGATCGGGGAGTCCTCTGAGGAGATCGTCGGGCTCCTGCGCGATCGAGTCGAAGCGCGCCCGGCGGGATCCATGCTGGAGGCTGTCCGGATCGCATTCGACAGATGTCCGCGCCCGGGGACCGTGTTGTTGGCGCCGGCGTGCGCGAGCTGGGACATGTATGCGGACTACGGCGCACGAGGCGAGGACTTCGCCGCTGCAGCGCGGACGCTCATAAGGATCCACGGTGACTGAGCGCGGGGCAGCGCGCGCGAAGAAACAGCCCGTGCGGAAGACCCGTGCGCCTGCGCGGCCGACACAGGGACCGCTTCGGCTGGTGACACCCGTTCCCGTCAACACCCCGGCCAAGGATCCCGCAAGGGGGGTGAGGAGCAGCCTCCTCTTCCTGCTCATCCCTGCCGTGATCCTCATCGCGATCGGGGTGGTAGAAGTGCTGTCGGCCAGCTCGGTTGAGGCCTACACGACGTATGGAACCAGTTTCTGGTTCTTCGGGCGTCAGGTGATGTATGTGGGGATCGGGACGGGCGCGCTGCTCGTTACGTGGTGGCTGCCCTATCGGGCGTGGCAGCGCGCCGCGGTGCCGTTCCTTGGCGCGACCGTAGTCCTCATGTTGCTCGCGCTGAACCCGGCGGCGGGCCAGTCAGCGTTCGGCGCTAGTCGGTGGATCGCGCTCGGGCCGTTCACGCTTCAACCGTCGGAGTTCGCCAAACTCGGACTGGTCGCGTTCGCGGCGATGATCCTTACGAAGAAATGGGACAAGCTCCACGATCCGGGACACCTTGCGCTGCCGCTGGGACTCGTGGTGGCGCTGGTCGGGGGGATCGTGCTGCTCCAGCGCGACCTGGGAACCACCGTGGTTCTGTGTGCGAGCGTGTTCGTCATGGTGTTCGTAGCGGGTGCGCGGATGAAGCACCTAGGTTTGACGGCCGTGGTCGCGATGATGCTGGGCGGGTACTTGGTGCTGGGGACGGCGTACCGGCGCGCGCGCTTCCTCGACTTCATGAACCCCGGGCGTGACCCGAGTGGTGCCGGCTATCAACTCACGCAGGGTCTGATCTCACTGGGCTCGGGAGGATGGTTGGGGGTCGGTGTGGGAGCGAGCCGCGGGAAGTGGCAGGCAGTTCCTAACGCGCACACCGACTTCATCTTCGCGATCTTAGGCGAGGAACTTGGTTTCCTTGGCGAACTCGTTGTGCTCGCGTGCTTCGTGACGCTCCTCTACGCCGGAGTTCGGATCGCGCTCCGCGCCCCCGACGTCTTCGGTAGGTTGCTGGCAGCCGGTATCACGGCGTGGATCGGTGTCCAAGCCGTCGTGAACCTGGGTGCGGTGACGGGACTCCTTCCCATCACGGGCGTACCGCTCCCACTGGTGTCGTTCGGTGGATCAGCTCTCGTCGTCACGATGGCGGCCGTCGGTGTCCTGGCGAGCATCGCGCGCTCGAGTGTCGCTTCCGGGGCGGGGAGCGCGGCACGAGGCCGCGTCCACACCCGGACGGCATCTCGGTGAACGTCATCATCGCGGGCGGGGGAACCGCCGGCCACATCTTCCCCGCGCTCGCCTTGGCCGAGCGGCTCGCCGCAGAGGGCGCTCACGTCACGTTCGTCGGATCCTCGGCCGGCCAAGAAGCTCGCTTGGTTCCGGATCGTGGGTACGCCTTCTTCCCGCTCCGTGTGGCGTCGGCGCAAACGCGTGTCTCTCTGGGCACCGCGAAGGCTCTGTGGCTGACGCTGCGAGGAGCGCGGATACTCCGTCCTCTTGTTGGGCGGGCAGACGTAGTGGTGGGGATCGGCGGGTATGCGAGTGCGCCCGCCATCCTGGCGGCCAGAAGAACCAAGACTCCTCTGGTCCTGGTCGAGCAGAACAGCGTCCCTGGAATCGTCAACAGGGTCGGGTCTCGCTGGGCGGCTGCAGTCGCGGTGACGTTCTCCGACACCGCCTCCCAGCTGCACCACGGCGTAAGGGTCGAGCGCACCGGCAACCCCGTTCGTGCAGATATCTTGGCGGTCCCGACCGATCGGGCGCGGATCGTGACCGAGGCGCGAGAAGTGTTCGGCTTGGACGCCGACCGACGCACTGTGGCGGTCTTCGGTGGGAGCCAGGGGGCGCTGCACCTGGATGAGGTCCTGGCCGCCGCACTGCCGTTGCTCCGGGGTCGCGCCGATCTGCAGCTACTGGTCGCAGCCGGGCCCGCGCACGAGGACGTGGTTCGGTCGGCGGTGCCCTCCGCCGGGACGGTGCCGGTCCGCGTGTACGGCTTCATCGATCGGATGGACCTCGCCCTGGGCGTTGCCGATCTGGCCGTCACGCGGGCGGGCTCGGGCCATATCGCGGAGCTAGCAGTCTGTGGCATCCCCGCCATCTTGGTGCCCTACCCACACGCTACCGAGAACCACCAAGACGCCAATGCCAGGGAGTTGGAGCGGAGCGGCGCTGCCAAGGTTCTTTCGGATCAAGGGTTGTCGCCGGAAGCCCTTGCACAGGCCATCCTTGACCTCATGGACGACCACGCGGCAAGGAGCGGGATGGCACAGGCGATGCTGACATGGGCCCGACCGGACGCCGCCGAACGGCTGGCTGCCCTGGTTACCGAGGTGGCTGCGTCGTGAGCACGGCCTACACCCCGCCGCCGGGCAGCGTTGCGACGTTGCCCGTGCCTTCGCTCGAGGGGATCGGGTCCGTGCATCTGATCGGCGTGGGTGGCGCCGGGATGCGGAACCTCGCGCGGCTGTTCCTGGCACGCAGTGTGTCGGTGACCGGTTCTGACCTCAAGGACTCTGGCGGTCTCGGCGAACTCCGCGCTCTCGGTGCAGTCATCTCCATCGGACATATGCCGGGGCAGGTGGGAACGCCCGACGCCGTGATCGCGTCCAGCGCGATCTCACCTATGAACGTGGAGCTGATACAGGCCCGAGAGGCCGGGCTCCCGGTCTGGGCGCGAGCACAAGCCCTCGCGGCGTTCGCCGCCGGACACCGTTCGATCGCGGTGGCTGGTACCCACGGGAAGACGACGACGACGTCCATGCTTGCGGTGATCCTGGAGCGTGCGGGCCTTGATCCTAGCTACTTGATCGGCGGCGACCTCAACGAGTCCGGAAGCGGGGCTCGCGCCGGTTCCGGCGATCTGTTCGTGTTCGAGGCGGATGAAAGCGACGGGTCGTTCCTCTTGGCGGAGCCGGCTCTGGCGATCGTGACGAACATCGAGTTGGACCACGTGGACTTCTATACCCGGGGGCAGGCGGAAGTCGAGGCGGCGTTCGTCGTGTTCATGGACCAGGCCGGCTCGATCATCGCGTGCGGGGACGACGAAGGCGTGCGTCGCGTGGCAGCCCTTGCACGCACACCGGTGGTTACCTACGGCGTGGGGCCCGGTAACGAGGTTCGCATGGACGTCGAGCAGGAAGGCCCAGATGAGGCCGAGGGAACACTTCGGATGGAGGACGGCACCCTGGTGGACCTCAGGCTCCGGGTGCCCGGCGTTCACAACCTGATGGATGCTGCTGCTGCCCTGCTGGCCGCTCGCGCTTTGGGGGTCGATCCGAAGCTTGCGGCGAGCGCCTTGTCCGGCTTCACCGGTGTTCATCGGCGCTTCGAACTACGAGGGACGGCCCGAGGGGCCTCGTTCTTCGATGACTATGGTCACAACCCCACAGAGATGGCGGTCGCCCTGCGGACGGCCCGGTTGCGATCGCCCGAACGCCTGATCGCCGTCGTCCAACCTCATCGCTACTCCAGGGTCCAGGCTCTCTGGAAGGAACTCGGCGCGAGCCTCGCTGAGGCGGATGTCATCTTGGTAACCGATGTCTTCGGAGCCGAGCAAACGCCGATACCGGGGGTCACAGGTCAACTCGTGGCCGAGGGCGCGCGATCGGCCGCTCCCGACAGGACGATCCTCTACCTCCCGCACCGCGATGACCTCTTGGAGTATCTGGAGGGTGCGGTCCGCCCGGGCGACCTGGTTCTCACCATGGGCTGTGGCGACGTCTGGATGCTCGCGGACGCGGCCTTAGCCCAGATCGCGGAACGTGACGCATGAACGACCCGGTGGAGCGCGCAGCTACGATCATCGAGCGCGTCGCGGCCGGACGCGTGAAGCGGGATCTACCGCTCGCCCCCCTGACGACGTTTCGGATCGGGGGCCGAGCTGCCCTCTACGTTGAGCCCGAGTCTCAACAGGACCTTGCGGCCGTCTCTGAAGCGGTGGCCGCTACCGGCGTCCCCTACGTCGTTATCGGGAAGGGTTCCAACATCCTGGTCGCCGACGAAGGGTTCCTCGGGCTGGTACTACGGCTCGGGCGGGGGTTCCGGTGGGCAGCCCGAGATGGAGATCGCCTGTCCGCCGGAGGGTCTATGCCCCTGCCGGCGCTGGCCGGGGTCGCACTTCGTCACGGGCTCAGTGGGCTCGAGTTCAGCGTGGCCATCCCCGCCACGCTGGGCGGCGCGATCGTGATGAACGCCGGCGCGCACGGCGGGGAGATGGCCCATGTGGTCGAAGCCGTGAGCGTCTTTCGATTGGACCAAGGGGTCACGGAGACGCTGGAACGCCCGGGGTTGAGATTCTCCTACCGGCACTCCG
>JAYVBZ010000367.1:0-5763 GCA_043750215.1 Actinomycetota bacterium | reverse complement strand
GCGCTGATCAAGGCGGCCGAGCTGGGGCTCTCGAAGGTTGCGCTCGTCGGGATGAGCTGTCAGGCGAGCGTCACCGGCAGCATGGAAGCGCGCCGGGTGAACAAGTGGCGGAGGAAGATCGCCTGGACCTTCGGGCTGCTCTGCTCCAAGACCTTCACCTATGACGGCTTGATGAACCAGATCGCGCAACAGGAACTCGGGCTCAAACTCGAACAGATCGTCCGCGTGAACATCAAGGGCAAGATCCTCTTCTACACGGACCAAGGTGATGAACACGTCTATCCCCTCAAAGATGCCCATCGATTCACGCGCCCCGGATGCCTGCGTTGCCCGGACTTCGCCGCAGAACATGCGGACATCTCCTTCGGAGGGTTGGGCCAATCCGACGGCTGGACGCTCACGATCATCCGGACAGACAGGGGCGAGGAGATCTGGCGCAGAGCGCTCGCCGATGGCGTGATCGAAGCCCGCCCCGCCTCTGAGGATCCGAAGGCGGTCGAGCTGATGTTCAAGCTCGCGGCGAAGTCGCGGGAGCGGTGGCCTGATCACGACGCAGTACCCACGTCGTCCGCGGACCCCGGAGCCATGCCGCCTTCGTCCTAGCCACTTCTGACCAGGTAGACCCCCCGGGTCGGGGACTCCACCCGGGCCGACCAGCGCCGATACTCCAGGTGAACCCTATGGCCACGAACTGAAGAGGAAGAGGGGCTTGGCGGACACCGCTGCTCGTTCGGACGCGATGCCTTCGCTTCGGCGCGAAGCCATCCTGGAGGCCGTGGCTTACACGGCCGAACGTCTGCTGCTCACGCCGGACTGGCGGCAGGCCGCCGACGAAGTGCTCGCCCGCTTGGGTCAGGCCACCGGCGTCTCTCGCTCCTACATCATGGAGAACGCCGTCGGACCCGAGGGCCGACTCACCGCCTCGGTCGTATTCGAATGGATCGCCCCTGGGGTGGAACCGCAGAACCCGTTGGTGGTCGATGCCCCGTGGGACGACGTATACCAACGGTGGGCCGATGCGCACGCGCGAGGGGAAGCGCTGGCCAGTCGTATCAAGGATCTCCCCCCGGATGAGCGTCCCGAGCTCGAGCGCCAAGGGATCCGGTCCATCCTGGAATACCCCGTCTTCGTCGGCGAGGAATGGTGGGGCTGCGTTGCGTTCGACGATTGCCTCACCGAGCGTGTGTGGTCAGGGGCAGAGATCGACGGGATCCGGGCGGCGTCGACGGTCCTTGCCGCTGCCGTCGGGCGGCGGCGTTCAGACGAGCACCTCTACCAAGCGGAAGAGCGCTATCGAACCTTCGTCGAACTGATCCCCGCTGTCACCTACACGGACGTGCCACAAGATGGCCGGATGGGGATGGGCTTCGTGAGTCCCCAGATCGGAGCCTTGCTGGGTCATGAGCCCAATGGCTTCATCCAAGACCCCACCATGTGGTTCTCGTTGATCCACCCAGAGGACCGCGCGCGGCTCGATGCCCGCGGGGCGTTCGATCCGCTGGACGAAAGTCCGTTCGACGATGAGTATCGGATGAAGGCGGTCGACGGCACTTGGGTGTGGGTCCATGACACTTCGACCCCTGTCCGCGGCGCTGATGGGTCGATCAGCTACTACCTCGGCTTCATGACGGACATCACGCCGCGGAAGAGGGCCGAAGAGCGGCTCCGAAGGGCCGAGGATCGATTCAGGCTGCTGATCGAGCAGATGCCGGCGGTCACGTACACCCACACCGTCGACGCAAGCGGGGTTCGTCCCGTCGCTATGGACTACATGAGCCCCCAGGTCGAGTCCCTCTCCGGCCACCCGGTCGAGGCGTGGCTCGGCACGGCGAACTTCTACGTACAGGTCGTGCATCCCGACGACCTGGATCGTCTCCGTGAGGCCATCGAACGCAGCAGCAGCGACGGGAGTCCGATGGCGATCGACTACCGCATCGTGCGCCCGGACTCCCACGTCGTGTGGGTTCATGAGGAAGCGTTGCTGATCCGCGGCATCCCTGGACGACCCGCGTACTGGCAGGGCTTCATGCTCGACATCACCGAGCGCAAGGGCGCGGAAACTCAGCTACGTCAAGCGGAAGAGCGATTCCGAGCACTGGTCGAACACCTGCCGGCGATCGTGTACGCGCAGGGCTTGATCCCTGAGACAGATGAGCTCTACCTGAGCCCGCAAGTGCAGACGATCCTTGGCTACTCGAACGCCGAGTTCCGTAGCACGCTCGACTTCTGGAGGGATCATCTGCACCCGGACGACCGAGAGCGCGCGCTTGCAGAGAGCCGGCGGACGGACCAGACCGGCGAAGCCTACGTCGACGAATACCGCCTTCGGGCAGCAGACGGTTCCTACCGATGGATGCATGACGAGGCCGCCTTGGTGCTTGATGAAGGTGGGACGCCGCTCTACTGGCAGGGGGCGATGTTCGACATCACCGAACGAAGGGCCGCCGAGGAGGAACTCCACAAGGCGGAGGACCGCTACCGCGCGGTGGTGGAAAACATCCCGGCGGTTATCTACGTCGAGAGCCTGGATGCCGACCCCGAACGTTTCTTCCTGAGTCCACAAGTGGAATCTATGTTCGGCTACACCGTCCAGGAGTGGACCTGGACCCCCGGCTTCTGGCTGGATCATGTCCATCCCGATGATCGGGCGCGAGTGGTGGCCATCGATTCAGCATCCAACGGAAGCCATGAGGCATTCGCGATGGAGTACCGGTTCCAGGTCGCCGACGGGCGATGGATCTGGATCCATGACGAGGCCACCTACATGAGCGGACCGGATGATGATTTCTGGCAGGGGTTCATGTTGGACGTGACGGCGCGCAAGGAAGCCGAGACACAGCTGCGGAGCACCGAGGAGAAGTTCCGTTCGATGGTCGAACAGAACCAAGCCGTGTTCTACATCCAGGAGATCGATCCCCTCACGCAGATCTCTCGCACTACGTATGTGGCGCCCGGACACACGGACCTAGCGGGCTACACCACGGAGCAGGTCCAAGAGGACCCGGAGTTGTGGCTGCGGATCGTGCACCCTGAGGACCGGGAGCGCATCCGGAACGAAGATCGCGAATCCAACGCCGGTGAGGTCGGAGAACAGATCTCGATGGAGTACCGGATCATCCACCGAGACGGGCGGGTGGTTTGGGTGCAGGACGAGGCTCGGTTGGTGCAGATCGGTGACGAGCCACCCCATTGGCAAGGGTTCCTCTTGGACGTGACGCGCCGCAAGGACGTGGAGGAGCAACTCGCCCACGCGCTTGAAGTCGAGCGCGATGCGACGCAACAGCTCCGCGCATTGGACGAGATGAAGAACACGTTCCTGCAAGCGGTATCGCATGACCTTCGAACGCCGCTCGCTGCGATCCTGGGCCTGGCCATCACGTTGGAGCGAAGCGAAGTCGAACTATCCGAGGACGACGCGAGAGACCTGGCCCGCCGGATCGCGGACAACTCGCGCAGGCTCGATCGTCTGGTCACGAACCTCCTTGACCTAGATCGTCTGACGCGAGGGATCATCGCCCCCAAGCTCCACAACGCCGACGTCGGCGCGCTGGTTCGCCGTCTCTTGGCCGAATCCGAATTGATCGCCGGTTCGCGTCTGCAGACCGACATCCAACCCGTGGTGATCCCCATCGACTCCGCGAAGGTGGAGCGCATCGTGGAGAACCTCCTCGCGAACACCGTTCGCCATACTCCTAGCAACGCCACGATCTGGGTGAGCGTGGCCCCTGCAGACGGCGGCGCGCTGGTGAAGATAGAGGACGACGGCCCGGGCGTGGCCCCAGAACTCCGGGAGGTCATCTTCGAACCCTTCCAGCAGGGGCCCGACGCGCCGCAGCACTCCCCCGGCGTTGGCGTTGGGCTCACCCTGGTTCGCCGGTTCGCGGAGCTGCACAATGGGCGGGCGTGGGTGGAGGAACGCGAAGGCGGGGGGGCATCGTTCAGGGTATTCCTACCGCTGGATCAGCCGGCGCCACCCAAGACCTCGACGGGTCTGTAATAGCCTCTCGCGGCTACACAACTTCCCAAGCGGCCACGACCGGATGATCGGTCGCCGCCGGACCCACCTGGGCGGCGCCTCCCGGCGAACCCACCCCCGAGGTAGTGAACCACTCTGCGTTGATCGGAGTGAACTGCTTCCACTCGCTTGGGACATCGTCCTCGTAGAAGATCGCGGTGACCGGGCAAACGGGCTCGCAGGCGCCACAGTCCACGCACTCGTCGGGGTGGATGTAGAGCATGCGGGGGCCCTCGTAGATGCAGTCGACGGGACATTCGTCGACGCAGGCACGGTCCTTCACGTCGATGCACGGTTCGGCGATGGTGTAGGTCATCTGCGATGCACCCCTTCTCGTGTCAACAAGTGTCCTCGCGGTTTTCACGGTCTTGGCCGTACAAACTTAGAGTGTACGCCCAGATCGGCAAGTGACAATCAGCTTCCGGAGGGGCCCTGGGCGGGTGCCAGCGTCATCAGAGTGGTACGAACGCTGGCCAACGGATCGGGGCCAGCGGGCACGGGGTAGATCACCGGGAGATCGAGCCCTGCGTCTCGGTATGCCGACAGCCTGGAGCGCGCGGAAGCGGGGCTCCCGAGGAGGGTCACGGCCTGGATCAGCGCCATAGGAACGTCTTCCGGTCGGCGCTCCACATGGGCCCGAGCGGCGGCGAGTGCCTCCCCGCCCAGCCCAACCTGGTCGAACTGGCGGGCGTAAGCGGGATAACTCGCATATTCGGCTGCGGCCTCCTGGAGCGCCAGGCTGGCGGCGCGAGGATCATCGCCGAGACTGGCCCGGATGTATCCCGCCACGGTGATGTCGGCAGGGTCTCGCCCCGCGCGCTCGGCACCTCGTGAGAGCTGTTCCCGAACCGAAGCCACCCTCTCGGGAGGACACCAGTTCAACAGGACCCCGTCGGCGACTTCACCAGCGACCTCCACCGCCCGAGGACCAAGCGCCGAGATCCAGACCATCGGCGGTGATTCAGGGATGAGCGACAGCGTGACCGGGCGACCATCGATGACGGCCGGGGCCCCGCGCAGGGCTGCTTTGACGGCGAGGACGACTGCGCGGAGCCGATCGAGCCCTCCTGCAACGGCGGGGCCAGTCCCTATCCCGATGATCCCGCGTCCCGCAGAGCGTTCCTGGAGGGTCGCCGCTGCCATCGCCGTGAGCTGCGGAGTCCGCGCATCCATCCGAACGATCCCGGTTCCCAGCAGCAGCGTGGAGGTCTCCCCCGCAAGTGCGGTGAGCGAGGCGAACGCGTCCCGACCTTGGATCTCGGGGAGGAATACGGCTCGATATCCTTGCGCTTCACCGCCCTTGGCCAGACCAGCGAAGTCAGCCCACGGCCACGGGTCTCGGAGGGCGAACGCCGTCCCGGCAGGTTGTCGTATCGACGTCATGGCGTGCATGGTGCCATGGAGATGGAAACCGTGACGTTCACGACCGAGGATGGCATCAGGCTGGAGGGGGAACTCCGGCTCCCCGACGATCCCGCGGTCGGGACGGCTGTGATCTGTCATCCGCATCCTCGCCACGGTGGGAGCAAGGACCACCCGTTGCTGTGGGCCATCCGCAACGAACTCGCCGGGGCGCGGGGGTTCGCGGTGCTCTCGTTCAACTTCCGCGGCGTTCTGGGCTCGGCCGGCACGTACGGCGGGGGCCACGACGAGATCCGAGATGCCAAGGCGGCGATCGGTCGTGTCCGCGAAGAGGCACCGGACGTTCCAACCGTCGTCACGGGATGGTCGTTCGGAGCAAACGTGGC
>JAYVBZ010000366.1:0-6968 GCA_043750215.1 Actinomycetota bacterium | reverse complement strand
ACCCGTACGCGGTTGGCCTCCAGGAAGTCCTGGAAGGCAGGAACGGGTGCGGAAGCTCCCCGGCTCATACGCCCCGGGTCCGCGGCCGGGCGAACGCGTGCCGGACGGGTTCGACCTTGATCATCCGCCTGATCCACACATCGTTGGATGGAATCACATCTGCCCCTCATGCGTCGTCATAGGGAATAACGCGCGGGCAGGGAGCGATGTGAAGTCGTGATCAGATCGAGAGTGCGGCGGGGATGTCCTGGAACCTGGTCAGCACGACGGGAGCCTCGGGGCCTGCCCCATCGACGCGATCGTGGAAGCCGGCGAATCGGATGGCCGCCATCCCGAGCGCCAGCGCCCCGGCGACGTCGGTTCGCTTCGAATCTCCGACATGCGCTGCTTCAGAAGGATCTTCGATACCGAGCCCACCCAGAGCAGGGGCGAAGGCCTGTGGCGCGGGCTTGAACCATCCCGTTTCATCGCTGAACGCCCAGGCATCGAAGAACTCCAATAGTCCGAACCACTCGAGGCGTTGGCGCAATGTGACCGCCCCCGTGAGGCCAACATCGCAGACGATCCCGAGCGCGACACCGGCCTTCTTCAGTGCCCCGAGCGCGTCGGCGGCTCCCTCGGCCGCGACGAGCGGTGCGGCTTCTCCCACGCGCCTGAACGTATCCACGAGCTGATCGTGCACCTCGTCCCCACGCACGCCCAGGAGAGCGCAGATATGGCTCGTCGAATCCTCCGGCGTCCACTGCTGGTCGTTGGCATGCCAATGCTCTTCGAAGAGCAGCCAGTTCTCGTTGAACGCCTGGGCTAACTCTTCGCGCGGAACCTCGATCCCCGCCGCGTCCAGGACCTCCAGCCACGCATCGATCTGCAGCGCCCGCTCCGCGCCCACCTCCTCACTCACTAACGTGTCCCAGAAATCGAACGTGACCGCGCGGATCATGGTGAGTCCGGCGCGCTCACGCGGAGTCACCCATCAGAGCCGGGAGGGCGCCTTCGTAGGCCTCTCGAAGTTGGTCCACCGTGGCGTCCAGCACACCGTCGATCACGGTCCGAGGACCACCAGTTTCCCCAAGCCGCGCCGCCGGGACGCCGTGGGCTTCAGCCAGCTCGCGCAGGCGGGCCTCACGAGCCGGCGCAACGGACACCACTGCGCGCGACGCCGATTCACTGAACATGGCAACGTGGTCCGGGAAGTCGGCTTCCGTGAGCGAGACGGCGAACCCGTGTCCGCCTTCGATCGCTGCTTCTGCAAGCGCGATGACGATCCCTCCATCGCTGCAGTCATGCGCAGACGACAGGACATCCTCGGCGGCCGCCTGCACCAGAAACGCGATGAGCGCGGCCTCTCGTTCGAAGGACAGGGCGGGCGGCTTCCCCGCGATGACGCCCAGTACCACCTCGGCGAACTCCCCGCCCCCCAGTTCGGCGAAGGTCTCGCCCAGTTGATACACGGCCAGGCTGCCGCGCGGGAACCCCGTTGGAACACGCATCCGATAGTCGGCCAGCAACCCCAGCATGCCGATGACGGGCGTCGGCCAGATGGCACTGTCAGCAGACTCGTTGTAGAAACTCACGTTTCCCCCGGTGACGGGTGTGCCCAGAGCGGTACAGGCATCGGCCATCCCTCGGACCGCTTCGACGAACTGCCACATAACCTCGGGGCGCTCCGGGTTGCCGAAGTTCAGACAGTTCGTGATGGCCAGCGGCGTGGCGCCGGTGACGGCGACGTTGCGGGCGGCCTCGGCGACCGCGTGGGCCGACCCCAGGTATGGATCCAACGAGCCGTACCGACCTTTGCCGTCGGTAGATAGGGCGAGCCCCTTCATGGTTCCGGGAACACGCACGACCGCGGCGTCACTGCCTGCACCGGCGACCGTTTGCCCCTGGACCACCGAGTCGTACTGCTGATGGACCCACCGCTTGCTCGCGATATTAGGCGAACACAGCACGGCGAAGAAGGCCTCACCAAGATCACCGTCGAACGCCGCGAACGTTGGGTCGCCTCCGACCGAGGACGCAAGGACGGATGGGGCTTCGCTCGGCCTGTCATATTCAGGACCCTCGTCGGTCAACGAACGAGCCGGAAGGTCGGCAACCACCTGGTCTCCGTGCGTGATGGTGAGCATCCCCCCCGTCACCAACTCCGCGATGACCACGGCCTCCAGTCCCCACTTCTTGCATACCCCCTGCACTGCAGTGAGTTGCGAGGGGTTCACGATCGCCAGCATCCGTTCCTGCGATTCGCTGGTCAAGATCTCGAACGCCTCCATGCCGGGTTGGCGGAGCGGCACAGCGTCCAGGTTCAGGCGAGCCCCCATCCCTGCCCGCGCGGCCGACTCGCTGACCGCGCACGTGATTCCGGCGCCCCCAAGATCTTGCAATCCCTCCAGAAGTCCGTGTTCGATAAGCTCCAGCGAGGCTTCGATCAGGAGCTTCTCAGCGAACGGATCACCGATCTGCACAGCCGGGCGTGAACCGCCCGCCGAGTGCTCAAGGGTGGCGGACGCCAAGACGCTCACACCACCGATCCCGTCACGGCCCGTGCTCGCTCCGTACAGCACCATGAAGGACCCCGCGTTGGCCCTCAGCGAGGTTGACGTCGCGAGCATGTCGGCCTGGGCGATCCCAACGCACATCACGTCGACGGTGGGGTTCGCGCTGTGGGCCTGCGCGAAATGGATCTCGCCACCCACGGTAGGCACCCCGATGCAGTTGCCGTAGCCACCGATGCCGGCAACAACACCGTTCAGCATCCATCGGTTCCGCGGATCGGTCAGCGGGCCGAACATCAGGGGATCGAGCAGGGCCACAGGGCGAGCACCCATAGAGATGATGTCCCGCACTATCCCGCCGACGCCGGTAGCAGCCCCTTGGTACGGCTCGATCGCGCTCGGATGTGAATGCGATTCCATCTTGAAGACGGCCGCGATGCCATCGCCCACGTCAACCGCACCGGCGTCCTGGCCGGGGCCGACCAATACCGCCGGTCCTTCGGTGGGCAGGGTCTTCAGGTGGATCTTCGAGCTCTTGTAGCTGCAGTGTTCGGACCACATCGCGCCGTACATCGCGAGTTCTGCAGGCATCGGTTCCCGTCCGAGCGTCGAGACGATCCTGTCGTACTCGTCATCCTTGAGACCCAGTTGACGATGGAGCGAGGGCGCCACGTCCGACGTCACCGGGCAGCGCTTTCCATCGCCGTTGCCAAGAGCGATGCGAACATCCCCTGGCCCCCGGTTGGTCCCACGTCGGGATCAACCGCGTGCTCGGGGTGCGGCATCAGACCGACCACGTTCCCACGATCGTTGCGGACACCCGCGATGTTCCCCACGCTCCCATTCGGGTTCGCGGCGTCCTCTACCAGCCCCTCGGCGCTCGCGTATCGGAACACCACCCTGCCCTCGCCTTCAACCCGTGCCAGCTGCTCTGGGGTCGCGACGAACTGGCCTTCACCGTGCTTGATCGGGACCTCGATGATCTCCCCTGGTTCCATCCCGGCGGTGACCGCCGTCTGCGAACTCTCCACCCGCAGCCACACGTCCTTGCAGATGAACCTGAGCGAGCGGTTCCTGATGAGCGCGCCGGGTAGCAATCCGGACTCGCAGAGGATCTGGAAGCCGTTGCAGATCCCAAGGACGGGCCCTCCTCGTTCGGCAAAGGCCTTGATCTCTTCCATGAGAGCCGCCTTGCCGGCGATGGCGCCGCACCGCAGGTAGTCGCCGTAGCTGAACCCACCGGGCAAGATCACGGCGTCGACCCCTTGGAGGTCGTGCGACCCGTGCCACAGCGGCACCCCCGTTCCCCCCATGAAGACCACGGCGTTCAGCGCGTCGCGATCGTCGAGCGAACCGGGGAACGTGACGACGCCGACGCGCGCGCCCGCAACGTCCCCCGACATCTCAGGCCTCCTGCTGATCGAGGATCCGGTAGTCCTCGATCACCGGGTTCGACAGGAGCCGTTCCGCGATCTCATCCGCCTGGGCGCGGGCTGAGGATCCATCCGCAGCCTCGACGCTCAGCTTGATGTGCTTGCCCACGTGCACGCCCGCGACGTTGGTCCAACCCATCGTGGGCAGGGCCGCTTCGACCGCTTTGCCCGCGGGGTCGGCCAGTCCGTCCTTCAACGTCACTAGTACTTCGAACGTGAACGTCACGAGGTTCCCTTCTCGGTGCCGGTTTCGAGGTCCCAGCCGTCGTCGGCGACGACGCCCATCCGTTGACGGTACTGCTCGAACCGCTCTCCGGTGATGCGCTCGTAGGCCTCGATGTACTTCTCGGCGGTTCGCGTAACGACTTCTGGTGGGAGCTCCGGTGGTGGTGGCTCCCTGTCCCAACCGCTCGCGTCCAGCCAATCGCGCACGTACTGCTTGTCGAAACTCGGCTGCGCGCGGCCGGGTGCGTAGGTATCGGCCGGCCAGAATCGAGAGGAGTCGGGCGTGCCGGCCTCGTCGATCAAGATCAGTTCGCCGTCGCTGAATCCGAACTCGAACTTCGTGTCGGCAACGATGACACCGCGCTCCAGGGCCAGGGACGCGATGCGCTCATAGACGGCCACGGTTAGTTCGCGCAGCCGCTCCATCAGGCCTCTTCCGACCAGCTCAGCACACTCCTGCGGCGTCATCGGCATGTCGTGCCCTTCTGCGGCCTTGGTCGTTGGGGTGAAGATGGGCGCGGGCAGCTGGGATGACTCCTGAAGTCCGGGAGGGATCTCGACCCCGCACACCGCTCCGGTCGCCTGGTACTGCGCCCAGCCCGACCCCGCCAGATACCCCCGGGCAACACACTCCACTGGGATGACGTCCGCGCGCCGGACCAACATGGCGCGGCCGGAGAGCCCGATCTCGTGGTTGTACGGCTCGGGGAATCCCCCTCGGTCCACGCCGATGACGTGGTTGCCCACCAGGTCTTGGGTCCGCTCGAACCAGAACGAACTGAACGCAGTCAGCACTCGCCCCTTATCCGGTACCGGGTTGGGCAGCACCACGTCGAACGCGCTCATCCGATCTGATGCAACCAACAGGAGTTGGTCCGGCCCCACGGTGTAGATGTCGCGGACCTTCCCGCGGGCGTGTAGCCCTTCGGTCGCCCCCAACTCAGGCGCCCTCAGCCGGCAGCTTCTCCAGCTTCTCGAACACGCCGCCGAGATTTCGAAGGAAGCGCTGCGGATCGAAGAGTGCTTCGAGCGCGGGGGGGTCGAGCGCCTTCTGGACGTTGGGGTCGGTGGTGATGGCGTCTTCGAACGACGCGCCCTCATCCCAGGCCGCCGCGGCCGCGCGCTGCACGATCCGATACGCCTCATCACGCGCCAACCCTGCATCCACCAGCGCGAGCAATACGGACTGGCTGAACGCGATCCCGCCCAGCGAACGCACATGCTGGGCCATCCGTTCAGGGAACACGATCAGCCCATCCATGACCCACGTCATGTCCTTCAACATGAAATCCAGCAGACCCGTGGCATCGGGGAAGATGATGCGCTCGGCAGACGAGTGCGAGATATCACGTTCGTGCCACAACGTGACGTTCTCCAGCGCCGCCTGCGCGTACCCGCGGATGACGCGGGCCAACCCGCTCACGCGTTCGCACACCACAGGATTGCGCTTGTGCGGCATCGCGGAGGAGCCTTTCTGGCCCTGCGCGAACGGCTCCTGCACCTCGCGAACCTCGGTACGCGCCAGGTGCCGGATCTCCGTCGCCATCTTGTCCAGGGTGCTCGCCGTGATCGCAAGGACGGCCATGTATTCCGCGTGCCGATCGCGTTGGACGACCTGCGTCGAGGCTTCGGCCGACCGCAATCCCAGCTGCGCGCACACCAGCTCCTCGATGCGCGGATCGACAGCGGCGTAGGAACCCACGACCCCGCTGATAGCCCCGACGCTCACCGTTTCACGCGCCCGGCGAAGCCGCTCGCGATCGCGATCCAGCTCGAACGCCCACACGGCCAGCTTGTGGCCGAACGACGTTGGCTCCGCATGGATCCCATGTGAACGTCCCATGCACGGCGTGTCGCGGAACTCCAGCGCCCTGCGCTTCACTACCACCAGCAGCGTTTCCAACCGCGCCAGGAGTTGATCGGCTGCGTCCCGCAGCTGCAGCGCGAAGCCTGTATCCAGCACATCCGATGACGTCATCCCGAAATGGATCCACCGACCCTCGGGCCCGATCGAATCCGCCACCACATCGACGAACGCCGCGATGTCATGCCGCGTGACCGCCTCTCGCTCCCGTACTGCATCCACCGTGAACGCCGCCCGGGAGCGACACGCAGAGGCGTCTTCGGCCGGGATCTTGCCGAGTTCAGCCCAGGCTTGCACAGCGAGAAGTTCGATCTGCAACCAATGGTCCAACCGCGACTGATCGGACCAGACCGCGGCCATCTCAGGAAGGCTGTAGCGCGGGATCATCGCCGGCGTGCCTCCGGTAGCGGAACCAGAGCCGTCACAGTTTCAGGCCCTCCGCCATGTCGTCCTTGAACTGCCACAGGGTCTGGGCGACCTGGGGATCCCCGGTGCCGACGATCTGTGCGGCGAGCACCGCGGCATTGACCGAGGAATCGACGCCGACAGTGGCGATGGGGACGCCGGTCGGCATCTGCGCGGTGATGGCAAGCGCCTCATTGCCCACCATCTGAGGCGCGGTGGCGATGGGCACGCCGATCACCGGGAGGATCGTCCGGGCAGCCACAGCGGCAGCCAGGTGACCGGAGAGTCCGGTCGAGCAGATGACCACCTTGAGACCCCGCTCGAACGCCGTCCGCGCGTATTCATCGACCAGATCTGGGTTCCGCGAGGACGACATCACCCGTACTTCATGCGCGATCCCGAACTTCTCCAAGATCAATCCGGCCTGACGCATGATCGGCAACTCCGCCGGCGAGGCAGCCAACACCCCCACTTTCGGCATCTCGTCGGTCATAGGCTCCCTTCCGCCGCAGAGGCGGCGATGTCGTGTCGGTACTGCATCCCGTCGAA
>JAYVBZ010000365.1:0-3142 GCA_043750215.1 Actinomycetota bacterium | reverse complement strand
CTGCATCCGGCGCCGGAGCGGTCGCAGGTCGCCCGAGGACGCGGTGGAGATGTCTCGACCCTGGAACCGGATCTCCCCCGACTGAGCGGTAACCAGGCGCAGCACCGCCTTCGCGGTGGTGGTCTTCCCGCATCCGGACTCCCCGACCAGCGCGACCATCTCGCCCGTGCGAACCGAGAGCGACACCCCGTCCACCGCGTGCACGGCCGTTCGGGGAACGTGACGCGCCGCGGCGATGAATCCCCGGCGAACCGGATACGTGACGACCAGATCGCGCACCTCAAGGAGCGGGGCACCCGGTGCCGCCGCGCCGACGGCCGATGCAGTATCGGTCTGGCTCACGGGACCCTCGAGTCGTTCAGGTGGCACGCCGCGCGGTGCGCCGCGGCGACGTTCAGCAAGGCCGGCGTTTCCGTCGCACACCGGTCGAACGCGCGGTCGCAGCGGTCGCGGAAGGCACACCCGGCGATCGCATAATCCAGCCGCGGAGGCGAGCCGGGGATCGAGACGACGGCATCCTCGCCGTAGAGGTCCGGCGTGGCCGCGAACAGCAGCCGGGTGTAGGGGTGGCGCGGATCGTGGAAGAGTGCATCCATGGGACCGGCCTCGGCGATCCGGCCCGCGTACATGACCGCTGCTTGCTCGCAGACCTGCGCCACCACGGGGAGGTCGTGCGTCACCAGCAGCATCGTCAGCCCCAGCTCCTTCGTCAGCCGGACCAGGAGTTCAAGGATCTGCGCCTGCACCATGACGTCCAGCGCGGTGGTGGGTTCGTCGGCCAGGAGCAGCTTGGGTTCGCACGCCAGCGCCATCGCGATCGCGGCGCGCTGGCGCATGCCGCCGGAGAACTCGTGGGGGAACCGCGACGCCGCCGCGGCAGGGATACCGACCAACTCCAGCAGGTCGCCGGCGCGGGTCTTCGCGGCGGCACCCTCGGCGATCTGGTGCAGGAGCATCGGCGCGACGATCTGCGAGCCGACGGTCCGCACGGGGTTGAGCGCGTTCATCGCGCCCTGGAACACCATCGCGATGTCCTTCCATCGGTGCGGACGAACGGTTCGTTCGGCACCGGCCATGATGTCCTCGCCGTTCAGGATGACCTGCCCCGCAACGGAGGCGGTCGGCGGCAGCAGCCCCATGATGGCAAGGATCGTCGTGGTCTTGCCGCAGCCGGACTCGCCGACAAGACCCATGCGGTCTCCGGGCTCCAGCGCGAAGTTCACCCCTTGCACCGCGTGGAGCTCGGCGCCGCGGGGAAGGTCGAACCACACGTGGAGGTCGCGGATCTCCAGCAGCGCGCTCACAGCGCGTCCTTGTCCAGGCCGACGAGCGGCCGCAGGCGGAACCCATGGACGGACAGATGCGCCACCTTGAGGCGGGGGTTCAGCGCATCCTCGATCGCTTGCCCGATCAGGTAGCACCCCATGACCACCAGGGCGATGCAGATCCCCGGCGGCACTATGGCCCACCACGCCCCCGAGCTGATGGCGCCCCGGATGAACGCGTGCTCGATGATCGATCCCCACGAGACCGCCGTTGGATCGGAAAGGCCGAGGAACGCAAGCGCGCTCTCATCGAAGATCGCGATCGCCACCGCCAGGATGACGTTGGCGACCAGGAGCGGTGCGATCTGCGGAAGGATGTGACGGCCGATGATCCGGAAGTGGCTCGCGCCCATCGCGCGTGCGCGCTTCACGTAGACGCGTTCGCGCAGACTCTTCACCTGTGCGCGCATGATCCGCGCCGTCGTGGTCCAGACCAGCAGCCCGATGACCAGGATCACGTGGCCCAGGCTCGGGCCCCAAAGCGTCGCGATGACGATCATGAGCGGCACATCGGGGATAACCAGGAAGTAGTCGGTGATGCGCATGAGGACCGACTCCGGCTTCCCGCCGAAATACCCGGCAAGGATCCCGACCAGACCGCCCGCGAACGTGGCGACCATCGCCGCCGCGAACCCGACGATCAACGAGATGCGGGCCCCGTAGATGAGCAGGCTCACCATGTCGATGCCGCCGTCGTCCAGCCCCAGCCAGTGCTGCGCGGACGGCGGGCCGAACACCGGCCCCACCTGCGTGTGCACGTCGTACGGCGCAAGCACATTCGCGAACACCGCGATGAAGATGAACGTTCCCAGCAGCACGGCGCCCACCACGGCCGAGGGACGTCCCTTGATCAGATCCCACAGGAGCCCACCGCGCGAACGCCTGCGCGGAGCGTCCGCGACCACACCGGGTTCGTTCGCGATGAGGCTCATGCGCTGATCCTCGGATCCATCCGGAAGTACAGGAGGTCGGCCAGGAAGTTGAAGAAGACCACGGAAAGCGTGAGCACCAGGAACGCGCCCTGGAGCATCGGGTAGTCGCGGAAGATCACGGAGTTGTACACCGACTGGCCCACGCCCGGCCACGAGAACACTTCCTCGATGAGGATGGTGCCGCCGACGATGTAGCCGAGCGACAGCGCGATCAGCGTGATCGTCGGCAGCATCGCGTTGCGGAGGGCGTCGGTTCGCATGATGGTCCAGGGCTTCATGCCCTTGGCTCGCGCGGTGAGGATGTAGTCCTCACCCATCGTTTCCAACATCGAAGAGCGCACCACCAAGGTGAACTCGCCGTAGAGCGTCAGGGCAAGCGTGCCCGAGGGCAGGATCATGTGTATGAGCGCGTCCCACTTGCTCGCCCAGAATCCAAGCGTCGCGTAGGGATCATGCATCCCCACCGATGGCAACTTCGTGGCCAGCAAGATCAAGAGCATCAAGCCGAGCCACTGCGTGGGGACGGCGTAGAAGGCGATGGCGGCGTTCGTTGAGGCATGGTCGCTGAACGTTCCCCGGCGCCACGCCGACAGCACCCCCGTCGCGATCCCGATGATGATGGCGAGCGCCGTTCCGAGCGCAACCATCGGGATGGTGTTCGCGAGCTTGGTTCGAAGTTCCGAGGACACCGGCTGCTGGTTCACGTAGGACACGCCCATGTTGCCGTGCGCCAACTGCTCCAGGTAGATGACGTACTGCTCCCACATCGGCTTGTCCAGACCGAATTCCTTCTGAAGCGCCAGGCGGAGCGCGGGGGTGGCCTTCGGTACGCGGGACAGGTTGGAGACCGCGTCACCGGGCAACGCACGGAACAGCACGAAGTTC
>JAYVBZ010000364.1:0-7789 GCA_043750215.1 Actinomycetota bacterium | reverse complement strand
GAGGGGTGGACCAACCCTATGGCCACCATGCCGTACTTCGGCTCTAGGTCGGTGATGGAATGGCCGCCCGCGACCGGGATGCCCGCAACCGCTGCAACGTCTCGCCCACCGCGAAGGACGTCGGTCAACATTGTCAGGGGCAGATCGTCCACCGGCCAGGCTGCGATGTTGAGCGCCAACAGCGGGGTTGCCCCCATCGCGTAGACGTCGGAGAGGGCATTCGTCGCCGCGATCCGGCCCCAATCGTACGGGTCGTCGACGATCGGCGTGAAGAAGTCGAGTGTGGCGACGATCGCTTGCTGATCGTTCAGGCGGTAGACCGCTGCGTCGTCTCCGGTCTCCGTCCCCACCAACAGGTCGGCCGGCACGGACGCTGAACCCAGACCACCGAGCACCTCCTGCAACTGCGCCGGCCCGAGCTTGCACGCACAGCCGGCCCCGTGGCTGAAGGAGGTGAGGCGACGTTCGGTCTGCATGGTGCAACGCTAGCAGCAGCGGCACACGTCTCTCAGATCCTGAGACCCGTCTCCACGTTCCTACCGGATGAGCATGCGATGAACGCGGTTCGGGGCCGGTTTCACTTTGGTTTGGAAACGGTAAGAACCGCCGGCCAAGGGCCGCAGGCCTGGGACGATGAACCGATGCGGATCCTGCTCATCGAGGATGACAAGCGCCTGGCCGAGCTGCTGGCAACTCGCCTGCGGGGCGAGGGACACGAGGCCGAGACCTGCCACAACGGGATCGATGGCTTGGAACGAGCCAGTTCGGGAGAAGTCGACCTCGCGATCGTCGACGTGATGCTCCCGGGGATGGACGGGGTCTCCTTGACCACAGAGCTACGCGATCGCGGCGTTCACGTACCCGTGCTGATGCTCACGGCGCGCGACACGGTCGAGGATCGGGTCACGGGCCTTCGGTCCGGAGCGGACGACTATCTGGTCAAGCCGTTCGCCTTCGCCGAGCTCATCGCGCGGATCGAGGCGCTCGAACGACGAACCGGCTCCCCCGTAGAAGCTTCGGTGCTGGTATTCGGTGACGTGATGCTGGATGCACGGACCCGCCGAGTCACCGTCGCGGCAGCAGAGGTGGAGCTGACGGCGAAGGAGTTCGATCTGCTTCGGTGCCTTCTGGCAAACAGCGGCCGCGTGGTCAGCCGGATCGAACTGAAGGAAGAGGTGTGGGACTTCACCTTCGATGCGCGGACGAAGGTGGTGGACCTGTACGTGCACTACCTCCGCCGAAAGCTGGGCCCAGCCGGGGACATCATCCAGACTGTTCGCGGCGTCGGTTACGCCATCGGGCGCTGATGTTCCGTTCGCTGCGGTTCCGGCTCGCGCTCTCCCACGCTCTGATGCTCGCGGTGATCCTGATCCTGCTGGGGGTGATCGTCCAGTTCCTCCTGGCGCGGAGTCTCAACGAAACAACCACCGCCGATCTCCTTTCAACCGCGAAAGGGCAGGTCGAACATATCCGAGAATCAGGGCGCCCGGTCCCGCCCCCCGATTCCGACGTGCCGTCGGCGGCGGGATCGCAGATCGCGGTGTTCGACGTGGGCGGCGTGTTCGTCGGCGAGCCCTCTGAGGCGCCGCCATCCTGGCTTCACCGCTACTCCGGCGCCGTGACCGACGCACGGGCCGCGGGTGAACCGGTGCGAGTGGTCACACTCCCGGCCCAGGTCGAGGGTCAGACGGTGGCCTGGGTCGTAGTGGGTCGTTCGACGATCGCGGAGGCACGATTGCTGCACCGGGTCCGTCTGTTGCTGCTCATCGGGGGCTCGCTCGCGGTGGTGGCGAGTCTTGCGGCCGGGTGGTGGCTCGCCGGCCGCGCGGTCCAGCCCGTGCAACGGGCGTATGAGGCGCAGGCCGGCTTCGCGGCGGACGCCTCCCACGAATTCCGGACCCCACTCACCTTCATCCGCGCGGGGGTGGAGGTGCTGGCCGAACGCGACCCGGTACTCGGCGACGACGTCCTTTCCGAGGTCGACTACCTCACCGACATCACCCAGAGGCTTCTGTTCCTGGCGCGAGCCGAAGGCGGGGCGGCGCCCGCGCAGCCGATCCCGGTCGAGGTGGGCGTGGTGTGCCGATCCGCGGCCCTGCGGAGCGAACGGGCGTCGGGCACTCGCCTGACCGTTGCCCCCGGCACGGTCGCTGCACTCGGGGACCCCAAGGGACTGGAAGCAGCGCTGGACGCCGTCTTCGAGAACGTTCACGTTCACGGTGGCGATCAGGCCGAGGTCTCCTGGTCGACGGAAGACGCACGCGTGATCGTGTCGGTAGTCGACCATGGTCCGGGCATGGGCGCCGAGCACATCCCCCGTGCGTTCGACCGATTCTTCCGCGCCGACATTTCCCGAGCGCGAGATACCGGCGGGGCTGGCCTGGGCCTGGCACTCGCGAGAACGCTGGTGATCTCTCAAGGTGGTCGCGTCTGGATCGAACCGACCTCGGGAGGCGGACTCACCGTGAAGGTGTCGCTGCCTGCTGGTTAGGAGCCCCCGTGACCCAACCCCATGGCGTGGAATCCGCCGTCAACGTGGATGATCTCGCCAGTGATGCCCGAGGACAGATCCGACATGAGGAATGCGATGGCCCGACCGACCGGCGTTGGATCGGTGATATCCCAGCCGAGGGGTGATCTCCGAGACCACGCGTCTGCGATCCCCTCGAATCCCGGGATACCTTTGCCGGCCATGGTCTTCAGCGGTCCGGCACTCACACTATTCACCCGTATCCCTTTCGGACCCAGATCACGAGCCAGGTAGCGAGTGACGGATTCCAATCCCGCTTTCGCCACGCCCATCCAGTCGTAGATCGGCCATGCGACTTGCCCGTCGAAGTCGAGCGAGGCGATGGACCCGCCGTGACCCATGATGGGGAGCATCCCGGCTGCCAGCGACTTCAAGCTGAATGCACTGGTCTGGAAGGCGGTGGCAGCGCTCTCCCACGGTGTGTTCATGAAGTTCCCGCCCAAGGCGTCCTGCGGTGCAAAGGCGATGGCATGGAGGAACCCATCCAGGTGGCCCCATCGGCGGCCAAGCTCTTCACGAACAGCGACGATCTGTTCGGGATCGTTCACATCCATCTCGAGGACATCGGGCGGGTTGGGCAAGCGCTTTGCGGTCTTCTCCGTGAGCGACACCGTACGGCCGAAGTTCGTGAGGATGATCTCAGCCCCGAGCTGTTGCGCCACCTCGGCAGCCGAGAACGCGATCGACTGCGGCGTCAGCACCCCGGTGATGAGCAACTTCTTGTCCTGAAGCAGCAACCGATCCTCCTACTTCCCTACTGTGCGATCCTGAACGTCACGTGCCGTTGATCCTGGGTCTGATTCACCGGCCAGAGCCTAGCCTCACCCGGAGCTGCGGGCAAACCTCACCGGCAACGGGCAGCGTTCTTCAGCACTACGGCTTAGTCAGTAGTACGCCGCGGATGCCCCACGTCGCGCCGGTCACAGCCACGACCTCCACGGCGTTGGGCACGGAGTCGTTCAGCAGGGCGTCGGGGATCGGGATGGAGATAGGGGAACCCCACGCCGCTGCCGCGTCAGCTGGGAGGGTCGTGACGAGGGTCCAGTTCACGTACACGGAGACCTCGCCGGCGGCGATGTCATACCCCGTCAGAGTCAGGACCCGATCGCCGGCCTTGCCTCCCAGGTGGTAGGAGACCTCATTCGGATGGGAAGTATCGGAACCGGGGATGTTGCCGAGCTCCGCGGCGCCGAGCGGCAGCGGCAAGGCCGGGTCTTCGATGGGGTTGGGTCGGATCGCGGAGAGGATCTTCCACTGCCCTTTCGTGATCCCGGGCCAGGTGTAGAAGCTTGCTCCGATGATCCCGTTCTCGCGCACCGAGCGAACGAACCCGAGGGTGGCCTCGGTCGTGGACTCCTGGGCGATGCCACCGATAACGTGGATCGGCACGCGGTCGTCGCCGACGTTCTGCCGGATGAGTTCGATGTTCTGGCTCACGATCTGATGCGCGCCGTTCGTTCCGTGGGCGTGCCAGGAGAAGTACGTCATGGGCATCATCACGTCATAGGTAGCGGCGAGGTTCTGGTAGGGGAACCCGGGCCAGTAGCTCGGGTTGCGTAGCAGCCCGCGCGGCTGCGGGATGATCGCTGCCAGCGGATACGACGCGCCGGCGCCGGTTCGCAGCGACGCCGACTCGGCGATGAGCCGCTTGGTGCGGAGCGCCGCATCAGCCACCGTCGGGGATTCGATGTCCAACCCGAACCCGGCGAACCGGTTACCCGCGGGTGTGCGGAATCGGATGGCGGCCAGCGATCGCTTCACATCCTGCAACGGATCTACGAATCCCGGGAGGTACCAGGCGATGACCTGGACGTTCGCTTGATGGGCAGCGTCCAAGAACGCGACCACGCCGGCCTTGTTCACGAACGGGGAGGAACGATTGAAGTTCGACGTCTCCAGATACAGCGTGCGAACCTGGTGCGCCGCCATGTCCTTCACAGCTGCGGCCGGGTTCGCCCACGCACTGGTGTCGTAGATGTCCACCCAGACACCCAGCCCCTGGAACGGGGCGATAACGGGATCCGCGCGGATGGGGATGGGGATCGCGCTGGCCGCTGCCGGCGAGGGATCGGCGCCCCCGCGCGACGCCGCGACGACCGCCACCGAGAGCAGCAGGACGGCACCCAGTGTGATCGCAGAAAGACGCTGTGCCGTTCGGGAGATCCGCATGTATCCAGCCTACCTTCGGGCTCACGCGCCTCAGGGCCGAGCCGCGTGAGGAACCTGTGACGTCCGGGCGACACCCCGTGGGTCGCATATCTGCCACAACTCGTAGGATTCGCCCCGTGGATATGGGGATGGAGCAAGGCGCGCGTGCGAGAAGGATCGCCGATCGATACTGGGATGCACTCCTGGCGTTAGATCCGATGCACGGCACGATGAGCGGCGACGAACGCTTCGACGATCGGCTGGCCGATCCCGGACCCAGCGGCCGTGCTGCCAGCGAGTCCATCCAGCGGGCCGTGTTGGCCGAGGTCGCCGACCTGGACCGGAGCAGTCTGGACGAGGCCATGCGCACCACGATCGACGTGGTTGAAGCCATAGCCCTGCGATACCTGGCAGGGACCGAGTACAGAACGGACCTGCTTTCTCCGGCCAGCCACTGGTTCGGACCGGGCAACCTGCTGGCCGAGATCGGCTCGCTCCAGCGGGCCGATACACCCGAGCGCCTGGACCGGCTCGAGGGTCGCCTTCAGGCGCTCCCCGCGTACATCCGTGCATCTCGCGAGGTTGCGAGGGAAGGGATCGCGCGAGGCGTGACCTCGCCCCGAGTGATCGCCGAGCGTGCCGTCGCTCAGCTGGAACGGATCCTGGCGTTGGCGCCGGAGGATTCGCCTGTCGTTGCACCCGCGAAGGACGACGCCGCTCGGGTGCGACTCGCCGCCGTCGTGGCTGACGTGGTCAACCCCGCCTATCAGGATTACCTGACGTTCCTGCGCAGCGACTATCTCGCTCACGCTACGGAGACCATCGGCCTGGGCGCGCTCCCAGGTGGCGAGGCCATGTACGGAGCCGAGGTCCTGGCGTGGACCTCCATGTCCCTAGACCCGCAGGAGGTCCATGACCTGGGCCACCAGCGGTTCGATTCGATCCAAGAGGAACGGGCCGAGATCGCCCGGGAGTTGGGCTATGACTCTGCCGACGAGGCGATGGCGGCGCGCATGGCTTCCGGCCATGACACCTTCGCCTCCAAGGAGGAACTGAAGGCCTTGGCCGTGGAACAGGTCCACCGCAGTTGGGACGCCGCGCCCGCGTACTTCGGCCGGCTGCCGTCCACGTGGTGCCAAGTCGAGCTGGTCGAGGAGTTCCGGGAAGCCGATATGGCGTTCGCGTTCTACAACGCGCCGACCGAGGACGGGACCCGCCCCGGCATGTACTACGTCAATGGATTCGGCCTGGCCTCGAGTGCCCGGCACAAACTGGCGTCGGTGACGTACCACGAAGCACACCCTGGTCATCACTTCCAGATCGCGCTGGAGCAAGAGACGACCGACCGACCCGCGGTGCGTCGGTTCGGAGGCTTCTTGGCCGGCAGTTCGTTCTGCGAAGGGTGGGGTCTCTACAGCGAACGGCTGGCCGACGAGATGGGCCTCTACATCGACGGATGGGAACGGATGGGGATGCTCGAGGCGCAGGCCCACCGAGCCGCGCGGCTCATCACAGACACGGGCATCCATGCGCTCGGATGGACACGCGAGCAGTGCATAGCCAAGCTCGTGCAGGGTGGTGCGTCGGACTCTGATGCCGTGGTCGAGACCGATAGGTACATCGCGATGCCGGCACAAGCCCTGAGTTACATGATCGGGATGATCGAGATCCAGAAGGCTCGCGCAGCGGCGGAGGCACGACTGGGGCAGGACTTCTCACTGAAGGACTTCCACGACCGCCTGCTATCGCTGGGTCAGTTGCCGCTGCCCGCCCTGCGCCGCGAACTGGGATAGCGAACGCGTCAGCGAACCGCGCGCAAGAACAGGTAGTCGATGATGCGCCGTTCCCAGAGAAGCTCGACCTGGGCAAGCATGATCCGAGCGGCGAGTTCGTAGGAGTAGGCCATCTCGTGAGCTTCATGGGCTCGGTCCAGCCTTCCGCGAACGAACCGGAGCGCCGGCCCGATCACCTGCTGCCCTACCATCTCGACCTGCACGTCCTTGAACCCCGCGCGCTCGGCCGCAGCCGCGATCTGGCGCGGCGTGGCCACAGCTTGACGCCGTAACCCCCACACGCGCAGCTGGGAGAACGCTGCGAGCCCCTCTCTCGGTCCCCGCGGCATCCTGTTGATCGGGATATCGGACATGGTCAGGACGCCGCCGGGCCGAAGTACCCGATGCGCCTCCGTGAAGAACCGATCACGCGAGGGGAAATGGAACGCGGCTTCCACGCTGACCACCCCATCCACGGACCCTGCGCGCAGCGGGATCCGGGTGGCATCCCCATTGATGGCCACCCCGCCCGCCTGGGCCAACGCCTCTCGCCCTGCGCGCAGTTGCGACAACGTGATGTTCAGCGCGATCAGCTGCCGCGGTTCTGCGACCCGCGCGATCACCGGATCCTGAACAGCCAAACCGTTCCCCACATCTAGGATCGCGCCGGCGGTGGGGAGATCGGCGGCCATCCTCTCAACGAGACGACGCGGGGCTATCGTCGCCTCCCCGCCGTCGCTCCCATCGCCCTCCCACAGACCGAGATTCAGCCAACCGGGGGCGAGCGCAAGGAAGAAGTCCTGGCCGATGGAGTCATAGACGGTCTCGGCCGGGCGCCGACCGTAGCGGAGCATCCCAACCACGTGGCGGAGGTTCTCCGGTGTCCAGGTCGCGGTCATCGTGTCGCTCGCCAGACTTCTCTCAGCTTCACCCGGGATCCCGTTCGCAACACCGCGTTCGAGTAGAGCCGACCGGCGAATGGAACCAGCCCGCCGATCGATACCACAAGGATCGCGAGGGAGGCGAGGATCTGCCCGGGCGTTGCGGATCCGACAGCGATCCGCACGGGCATCGCGAGCGCTGATGAGAACGGGAGGAGCGACGCTGCGATCGCGAGCGGCGTATCAGGTGATCCCACGGCGGTGATGGAGATGAAGAACGACGCCAGGATCAGCAGATTGATAGGAACGATCGCGTTCTGAAGTTCCTCCATGCGCGCCACAAGGGCTCCCGCGACGGCGAACAGGGACGCGTAGAACGCGAACCCCAACGCGAACCACCCCAGGGAGATGGCAACCGTGCCCAACGCGTGGGCGGGGACGTGCATCGCGCCCGTGGC
>JAYVBZ010000363.1:0-3553 GCA_043750215.1 Actinomycetota bacterium | reverse complement strand
CATCGCCTCTCGCCCGAGCCTCCGACACGTAGCCTGACCTTACGGTTCCCGTCGGCTGTTCGTGGCGATTCCGACGTCCGCTCGCTCCTGTCTCCGCGTTCACACTCGTCTGGTTTAGCCTCTGGTGGACGCGAAGGAAGAGGAGGGCACCATGACGATCGGCGCGGTCGTTCGTGCGGTGGAGTTGTCGAAAGTCTATGGGACCGGCGACGCGCGGGTCGCCGCGCTGGACGGTATCAGTGTGGAGTTCGGAGCCGGAGAGTTCACGGCGATCATGGGTCCCTCGGGTTCGGGGAAGTCGACGCTCCTGCACTGCCTCGCCGGCTTGGACACGCCGACCTCGGGACAGGTCTACATCGGAGATGTCGATCTCACTTCCCTCAGTGACAAGCAACTCACGCGGCTTCGTCGCGACAAGGTCGGATTCGTGTTTCAGGCGTTCAACCTGATCCCAACACTGTCGGCCTCGGAGAACATCACCCTGCCGCTGGATATCGCCGGTCGCGCGGTTGACCCGGCGCGATTCGACGAGGTCGTCGACGCCGTCGGGCTGCGCGACCGTCTGAAACACCGACCAAGCGAACTGTCCGGCGGCCAGCAACAGCGCGTGGCCGGTGCCCGTGCCCTGCTAAGTCGGCCCGACATCGTCTTCGCCGACGAACCTACCGGGAACTTGGATTCCCATGCCAGCGCCGAACTCCTCACCTTCCTCAAGACGGCGGTGAAGGAGCACGGTCAGAGCATCGTCATGGTCACCCACGATGCCGGGGCCGCGAGCCACGCCGACCGCATCGTCTTCCTCGCCGACGGCAGGGCGGTTGATGAGATGCGCCAGCCGTCCGCCGACCGTGTCCTTGACCGGTTGAAGTCGCTGGAGGCCTGAGCCCCATGTGGCGTGCCACCCTCAAGAGCCTGCTGGCCCGGAAGTTGCGGCTCACGCTCACGGCGGTCGCGGTCGTGCTCGGTGTCGGCTTCATGGCCGGCACGCTCATCATCACCGACACGGCGCTCCACAGCTTCGACGGACTCTTCGGCGAGGTGTACAAGGGGACCGACGTTGTGATCCAAGGCAAGACCGCGTTCAGGCCTGACCAGGGCGGCCCGGGCGGGGGAGGCGGCCAGTTAGGCGACCCCATCCCGGCAGACGTGCTGAGTACGGTCCAGGCGGTCGCCGGCGTCCGGGCGGCCAACGGCGATGTGTCGGGGTTAGCTCAGATCACCGATCCGGCCACCGGCAAGAGCATCCAGAACGGTGGTGCCCCGACCATCGGGAATTCCTGGGATCCAGAGGTCACCAGCTTGATCGTTGCGCAGGGGCGCGCGCCTTCTGGCCCAACCGATGTCCTCATCGACGCAGGAACCGCGGCAGACCACAGCCTCTCGGTGGGCCAGAGGTTGCAGATCGTTTCCTCCACGGGGAGCGGTACGTTCACCATCTCCGGGATCGGGAAGTACCAGAACTCCGACAGCCTGCTCGGTGCCACGCTCGCCATCTTCGATCTACCGACCGCACAGAAGCTGTTTGGAATGGAGGGCACGTACAGCTACATCTACGTGGCGAGTGATCCCGGCGTGACGCCGGTGCAGTTAGCCTCACGCGTCCAAGACGCCCTGCCGAAGGGGTACGAGGCCGTGACGTCGGCGTCCGCGGCGGAGACGCAGACGGCTGACATCAACAAAGGCCTGGGGTTCCTGCGAACGGCGCTCCTGGTCTTCGCGTTCGTGTCGCTGTTCGTGGGGGCGTTCATCATCTTCAACACGTTCAACATCGTGGTGACGCAGCGAACGCGGGAGCTTGCGTTGCTGCGGGCTCTGGGCGCAGGCCGGGGCCAGGTCATGGCGTCCGTACTCAGCGAGTCCGTGCTGGTCGGACTCGTGGCTTCTGTAGTCGGGGTGGCGGTCGGGGTGGGTCTAGCCGTCGTCTTGCGCGCGTTGCTCGGCGCGCTCGGCCTCAAACTCCCCACCGGGAACCTGGTCATCGCGCCGCGCACGTTCATCGCTTCTATCGCTGTTGGCACCATCATCACGGGGGTTGCAGCGATCTCTCCCGCCCGCCGAGCCTCGCGGGTCTCGCCGATCGAAGCCCTGAGAGAAGGGACGGCTCCGCCGGCCTCGCTCCGCCGCCGGGTGGTGGCCGGCGGTGTGGTGATGCTCGCGGGCGTGGCAGCGCTCCTGGGTGGTCTGTTCGGCGGTGTGTCGAACGCCGCCGCGCTGGTCGGCCTCGGAGCGATGCTCACGTTCATCGGCGCGGCGATGCTCTCCCCACTGGTGACCGAGCCGCTCGGCGCGCTCCTGGGGGCCCCGCTCCGGCGCGCGCTCCCTGGGCGCCTGGGCCTGGAGAACGCCAAACGTAATCCTCGCCGAACGGCGTCCACGGCATCCGCGCTCATGATCGGACTCGGCTTGGTGGTGTTCGTGAGTGTGTTCGCCGCATCCCTGCGTGCCTCCGTGACCTCGACGCTCGACGCCGTGTTGAGGGCCGACTTCACGCTCAGTACTTCGTCCTTCCAGCCGTTCAGTCCACAGGTGTCCACGGACGTTGGCGCCGTTCCCGGCGTGGAAGCGGCCTCTCCGCTCCGTCAAGCGCAGGTGAAACTCGGCGCGGCATCAACCTTCGTAGTAGGGATCGACCCGACTGGCTTCTCCAAGGTCGCCAACGTCACCATGGAATCAGGTGGAGTCGCGGACCTGGCCACCGACGGGACGATCATCGTGTCGCACGGCGCCGCGCTTACGAAGCATCTGAAGGTGGGGGACACGCTGAGCGCGACCTTCCCGCGAACGGGCGTGCAGCATCTCCAAGTTGTGGGCGTGTTCGCGCAGAACAGCCTGCTGAACGACTACGTGATCTCGCTGTCGACCTTCGAGGCGAACGTCGCCCAACAGCTGGACTTCGTGGTGTTCGTGAAGGTCGCGGCAGGGGCCGACCCCGCGCAGGTGAAACGGGACATCACCACCGTCCTGCAGCGCTACCCCAATGTTGATGTCAGCGATCAGAGCGAGTTCAAGCAGAAGGAGATCGCGCAGATCGACCAGATCTTCGGCTTGGTCGGTGGGTTGCTGGCGCTCTCTGTGATCATCTCGTTGTTCGGCATCGTGAACACTTTGGCCCTGTCCATCTACGAACGCATCCGTGAACTGGGGCTGCTGCGAGCGGTCGGGATGTCCAGGAAGCAGGTGCGCCGGATGATCCGTTCGGAGGCCGTAGTGATCGCACTCATCGGCGCCATCCTCGGACTTGGTATCGGGGTGGCGTTCGGGTGGGCGATGCAACGCGCGCTTGCCGACCAGGGGGTTTCCGTCCTCTCGCTGCCCGTTGGCCAACTGGTGTTCATGCTGGTCGTCGCTGGACTTCTGGGTGTGGTGGCCGCGATCTGGCCGGCGCGGCGCGCTGCAAAGATCGACGTCTTGCAGGCCATCTCTTACGAGTAGGACGCCTCGGGCGGCCCCGCCGATATCATGTGCGCCATGCCTATCCTGACCCTGCCCGACGGTTCGACGAAGAACCTGCCCGAAGGCGAGCCCGTCGGCGGCGTGCTCCCCAAGGGCACGC
>JAYVBZ010000362.1:0-1677 GCA_043750215.1 Actinomycetota bacterium | reverse complement strand
CTGCCCGAACACATCTGGTCGAAGCAGGAGGGCACGGACGGTAAGGGTCTGCGGACCTTCACGAACGACGCACCCGTCGTCTCCGGCGGTCCCTTCGTTCTGTCCCAGTACCAGAAGAACGCCTTCGTCCAGATGGACGCGAACCCGAACTACTACGGCGCCAAGCCGCACATCGATGGCTTCGGCTTGAAGTTCTACTCGAACGCGGACGCCATGGTGAGCGCGCTCCAGAACGGTGAGCTGGACGCTGTGGAGTCGTTCCCCGCAGCGGCCTACACCAACCTCAAGGCGAACCCGAACATGGTGGTCTCTGAGGCCCCGGGTATCTACTTCGACGATTTCATCGTCAACTCGCACAAACCGATCCATCCGGAGCTGTTGGACCTCAAGCTGCGGGAGGCCTTCGAGTATGCGATCGACCGGCAAACGATGGTCGACACCGTGTTACAGGGACATGGGACCACGGCGTCCTCGATCGTCTCAACGGTAACCGGCCACTGGAGTAACCCGGATATCCAAGCGCTCCCCTACGACCTGGTCACGGCGAACGAACTGCTGGACGCGGCCGGGTACCCGAAGGGCGCGGACGGGATGCGGACGGCGAACGGCAAGCCGATGGCCTACGAGGTCCTGACCCCGACGGCCTCCGTGGGAGTAGACCGTGAGTTCCAGATCCTCCAAGCCTCGTTCCAGCAGGTCGGCATCACACTGACGCAGAAGGCGCTGGACCCCTCCGCGATGTTCGACCTGATGGCGGGAGCTAACTACGACTCTTACAACACCTTCGACCTGGCGATCTGGGACTGGTTCCCGCTCCCGGACCCCGACTTCATCCTGTCCGTGCTGACCTGCGAACAGTTCGGGTTCTGGAGCGACACCGGCTACTGCAGCAAGGCCTACGACAGTCTCTACGGCAAGCAAGGCTTGATCGTGGATCCCGATCAGCGCGAGGTAGTCGTGTGGCAGATGCAGCAGATGATCAACGACGCTCGTCCTTACATCGTGATGATGAACCGTAACGTTCTCGAAGCGCACACGAGCAAGTGGGACGGTTTCGTGATGTCGCCGATCGGTTCGTTCGCCGCGTGGTCCAAGCAGACGATGACTCAGGTGCATCAGGTCGCGTGAGGCAGGTCGCCGTCGGCCACCGGGAAGACTGAGGTTCGATGCGGGGCATCGACTTCTTCGTGAAGCGGACCGCGTTCGCGGTCATGACGATCATCGTGGCCGTCACGATCAACTTCCTGCTGTTCCGCGCGCTGCCCGGCGACGCGATCACGAACCTGTCGAAGGTCCCGGGCGCGACTCCGGCCCTGCGCGCCGAACTCACCAAAGAGTTCGGCCTGGACAAGTCGAAATGGACCCAGTATCGGATCTACCTGCAGCAGTTGGCCACGGGAAACCTGGGCGTCTCTTTCACTACCCAGGACCCGGTCAGGACCGACCTGTGGATCGCCATGCGCAACACGATCCCCATGGTGCTCCTGGGCACGCTCTTTTCGATCGTCTTCGGGACGATCACCGGGGTTCTGGCTGCTTGGAAGCGACGAACCGCGATGGACTACGGGGGGGTGGGGGTGGCGCTCACGCTCTATTCGCTGCCCACCCACTGGCTCGGCCTCATGCTGTTGCTGCTCACCGCCGGGTTCCTCCCACGCGGCGGGCGCGAGGACCAGT
>JAYVBZ010000361.1:0-3528 GCA_043750215.1 Actinomycetota bacterium | reverse complement strand
TGCCCATCCTGACCCTTCCCGATGGTTCGACGAAGGCCCTGCCCGAAGGCGAGCCTGTCGGTGCTGTGCTCCCCAAGGGCACGCTGGCGGCGCGCGTCGATGGGATCTTGCGAGACCTGTCTCATGTCCCGGCCGCCGACGCCTCCGTGATCCCGCTTCGCGCGACGGACCAGGACGGACTCCACGTGCTGCGGCACTCGACCGCACACGTGATGGCCCAAGCGGTGTGCGATCTGTTCACGGGCGCGAAGTACGCGATCGGACCGGCCATCGAGGACGGTTTCTACTACGACTTCGAGCTGCCCGAGCCCATCGCGCCCGCAGACCTGCAGAAGATCGACCGGCGCATGCGCCAGATCATCAAGACCAACCAGCCGTTCGTCCGCGAGGAGGTCTCCCGCGAGATCGCGCTGGAACGACTCTCCGACCAGCCCTTCAAGCGCGAGATCATCGAAGGCCTTGCCGCAGAGGAAGGCGAGGTCGAGTTGGGTGACACCCTTACGCTGTATCGGAACTCCGAGTGGGTCGACCTGTGCCTCGGGCCGCACGTGCCGCACACCGGGAAGCTCGGAGCGTTCAAGCTGACCAGCATCGCCGGCGCGTATTGGCGTGGCGATCAGGCTCGCGGGATGCTGACCCGCATCTACGGCACGGCATGGGCATCTCAGGAGGACCTGGATGCGCACCTGCATCGGCTGGAAGAGGCCGAACGGCGCGATCACCGCAAGCTCGGGCTCGAACTGGATCTGTTCAGTTTCCCCGAGGAGATCGGATCTGGACTCGCGGTCTTCCATCCCAAGGGTGGGTTGGTTCGTCGTCTCATGGAGGAGTACTCCTTGGAACGCCACGAGGCGGGCGGGTACGAGTACGTCTATACCCCGCATATCACCAAGGCGGGGCTGTTCGAAACATCTGGACACCTGGAGTGGTTCGCAGACGGGATGTTCCCGCCCATGGAGCTCGACGGCACGGAGTACTACCTGAAGCCGATGAACTGCCCGTTCCACTGCCTCATCTTCCGCAGCCGGGTTCGAAGCTACCGTGAGTTGCCGCTGCGATTGTTCGAATTCGGGACCGTCTACCGCTACGAGATGTCGGGGGTGGTCCATGGCCTCACGCGCGTGCGAGGGATGACGCAGGACGACGCGCACATCTTCACAACGCGTGAGCAGATGGGGGAAGAATTGCGTTCGTTGCTGGTGTTCGTGCTGGATCTCTTGCGCGATTATGGGCTGGACGATTTCTACCTAGAGCTTTCGACGAAGCCCCCAGGGAAGGCGGCTGGTTCGGACGAAGATTGGGCCGAGGCCACCCAGACGCTGCGCGCGGCGGCCGAAGGGATGGGCCTAGAGCTCATGATGGACCAGGGCGGCGGGGCGTTCTACGGGCCGAAGATCAGTGTGCAGGCTCGCGACGCGATCGGGCGGACGTGGCAGATGTCGACCATCCAGCTCGACTTCCAGACACCCGGGCGGTTCGACATCACCTACACGGGAGCCGATAACGCGCGACACCGTCCGATCATGATCCACCGGGCGCTCTTCGGCTCCATCGAGCGCTTCTTCGCGGTGCTGTTGGAGCACTATGCCGGTGCGTTCCCGCTCTGGCTGGCACCCGAGCAGCTCCGCTTCGTGCCGGTAGCCGACCGCCATATCCCGCGGTGCGAGGAGCTTGCGGCGACGGCTCGGACGGCCACGCTGCGGACGTTCGTGGATGACTCCAAGGAATCGGTGGGCAAGAAGATCCGCGCCGCTCAGTTGGCGAAGGCTCCGTATACCGTGGTGGTCGGGGACCGCGACATCGAGACCGGGACCTACACCGTCCGCGATCGCTCGGGTGAAGAGACCCAGGGCGTGGCGTTCATGCGGATCGTCGATGCATTGGTGGCCGAGCGGGACTCGCGGGCATTGGAGCAGACCCGCTTCGGGGACTGAGATGGATCACCTTTGGAGCCCTTGGCGGATGGAGTACATCCAGTCGGGCACAGGTGATGTGTTGCCCGAGGGGTGTGTCTTCTGCCGGATCCGTGACGGCCACGAGGCCGAACATGTGCTGGCTCGTACCGACCTGGCCTTCGTGGTCCTGAACAAGTTCCCGTACAACCCCGGCCACCTGGTGGTCGTGCCTTCTCGGCACGTCGGTGACATAGAGGCGCTCACCGCCGAAGAGAACGCCGACCTGCAGTCACTGCTGCAGCGCTCGGTTCGCGCCCTTCGAGAGGGATCAGAACCCCAGGGATTCAATATCGGACTGAACCTGGGACGCGTTGGCGGCGCCGGCATCCCCGGTCACCTGCACTGGCACGTGGTCCCCAGGTGGAGCGGGGACATGAACTTCATGTCGGTGGTCGGAGAGACCAGGGTGTTGCCCGAACTGCTGGCGGACACGTACCTCCGGCTGGCGCCCAGGTTCGCCTGAGGCTCAGCGCTTCTCCTCGCGCGAGCGCTGCGCTTCCTCGATGACCTTCTGAGCCAGGTGCTGTGGAAGCTCCTCGTAGTGGGAGAAGGCCATGGAGAAGGCGCCTCGTCCACCGGTCATCGATCGCAGGTCGATGACGTAGCGCGCCACCTCCGATTGAGGAACGGTGGCCTTGATGAGCTGCTTGCCGCCACCGGCCTGTTCCATCCCGGCGATCTTCCCGCGCTTGGCGTTGAGGTCGCCCATCACGTCGCCGGTGTAGGCGTCCGGGACGATGACCTCGAGGTCTACCACCGGTTCAAGGAGCGACACCCCCGCTTGTTCCACGGCTTCCTTCAACGCCATCGAACCGGCGATCTGGAACGCCATGTCGGAGGAGTCCACCGGATGGAACTTGCCGTCGATCAGCGTGACCTTGACGTCGACCATCGGGTTCCCGCTGATGACGCCTTCGGTCATCGTCTTCACGATGCCTTTCTCGATCGACGGGATGAACTGGGAGGGGATCGCACCACCGACGACCTTGTTGTCGTAGAGGAATCCGTCACCGCGTGGCTGCGGTTCGATCTCGATGTTGCAGACCGCGTATTGCCCGTGGCCGCCCGTCTGCTTCACGTGACGACCCTGCCCCTTCGCCCTGGTACGGATGGTTTCGCGGTACGCGATCTTGGCCGGCCGATGGGTCACATCCACGCCGTACTTCCGCTTGAGGCGTTCGATGATGACCTCGAGGTGGGCTTCGCCCATCCCGTACATGACGGTCTCGTGCGTCTCGTCTGTGCGGGCAACGCGAAGCGTTGGGTCTTCCTCGCGCATCCGCGAAAGACCGGTCGCGAGTTTGTCTTCGTCGCCCTTAGCTTTGGGTTCGATGGCGTAAGCAAGGAGCGGCTCGGGGAGGTCGATGGCGTCCAGCTGCACGGGGCTTTCCTTCGTGCTGAAAGAGTCACCTGTGTGGGTGTGGGCGAGTTTCGCAACCGCACCGATATCACCGGCGAGCACTTCGGGGACCGATTCATGTTCCTTACCGCGCAGGGTGAATAGCTGGCCGATCCGTTCGTCGGACACATCACGATGTTCCGGGTCTTCAGTGGGCGTGTGAAGCCCGACGCC
>JAYVBZ010000360.1:0-6953 GCA_043750215.1 Actinomycetota bacterium | reverse complement strand
GTGCATTCCTACTGCCTGGCCGGTGGATGCGACCTCATGATGATCTGTGACCTCACGGTGTGTTCTGAGGACGCGCGGTTCGGCGAGCCGGAGATCAGGTTCGGCAGCGGAGTTGTGACCATGGTCATGCCGTGGGTCCTCGGTGCCCGCAAGGCGAAGGAGCTGTTGTTCACTGGCGAGGACCGTATAGATGCTGCCGAGGCGCTGCGGATCGGTTTGGTGAACAAGGTCGTGCCGACCGACCAGCTGGACGACGCGACGCTGGCCCTGGCCGAAGAGATCGCGAAGAACGACCCTTTCGCGGTGTCAATGCAGAAGAAAGCCATCAACAAGATTTGGGAGGTCGCCGGATTCCGCGAGGCCATCGACGCGAACGTGGTCATCGACACCATGATCGAGGTCGCCGACCTGCCAGAGCGCGAGGAGTTCCGCACCATCACGCTCGAGCAAGGACTCAAGAAGGCGATCGAATGGCGGGACGCTCGGTTCCGTGAGAACCGGTGATCCGGGGACGCGACATCCAACCCATCGTCGCACCGCGGTCCATCGCCGTGGTGGGAGCGTCGGAGTCTGCCGATAGTTGGGCGCCCGAGATAGAACGCTCGCTCCGGCACGTCGGGTTCACCGGTGAGCTGTATCCCATCAACCCGAAGTACGACGAGGTCTGGGGCCGTCCGTGCTTGACATCGGTGCTGGATCTGCCGCGAGGGGTAGACCTGGTGGTGTTCGTGGTCCCCGCCCGCGTGGTGGTTCGCATGATCGATGACTGCGGAAGGGCCGGTGTGCGCGGCATCATGGTGGTCTCATCGGGATTCGCCGAGGCGGGCGAACAGGGCCGGGCGCTGCAGGCCGAACTGGTCCAGGCCTCTCAACGCACCGGCATCCCGGTCCTGGGTCCGAACGTCGAGGGGTTCGTCAACTATGTCGACCAGGTGGCGCCCTACGGCACGACCCCGCCTGCCCACCCGGTGAAAGGCACGATCAGCATCATCAGCCAGTCGGGAACGGTGGCGTGGGCTATGAATCAGCAGGCGTCGGACCGCGGCGTGGGACTCCGCATCATCCTGGGCGTGGGCAACGAAGCGGTGATCGGGCTCGGGGACATGTTCGCGTGGGCGGCCCAAGATCCACACACCAAGGTGGTCGCCAGCTACATCGAGACGATGCGCGATGTGGAGAACATCGGGCGCGGGCTCGATGCGTTGCTCGCGACGCGAAAGCCGGTCCTGATCTGCGCACCGGAAGGTCGGAGCGAGGCGGCGTTGCGTTCGATCATCGCGCACACCGGTGCGCTGGCGGGGAACACGGGGTTGCGCGACGCGTGGCTCCGCGGACACGGCGTGGTCCTGGTGGAAGACCCGGTCAGTATGTTCGAGGCGGCGGTGCTCTTGAGCCACCACAAGAAGCTTCGAACAGCGGGGGTGGCTGCGGCCTTGCAGTCGGGCGGGGCATGCACGTTGTTCGCCGAGGCCGCAGGAGCACAAGGACTTGACCTTCCGGAGTTCGCCGGGAAGACCAAGACGTCGCTGAAGAAGGTGCTTCCACACTTCGCGAGCCAGAACAATCCATTGGACGTGACCGGGCAGGCCGCGGTGGAGACGGACATGTTCTGCGGTGCGCTGCGGGCGCTTGCGGTCGACCCTGCCGTCGGGATCGTCGCATTCGATGCGTTCCCGCCTCGGCTCGCGGGCGAGAGTGCGTGGGCGGACCCGGTGTTGGCCAAGGCCGTAGAACTGCAGAAGGAGACGGGTGTGGTGTTCGCAAGCGTAGCCATGGCGCCGCTGGCCTACATCCCCGAGGCCGTCGCGTTCACCAAGCGATGGAAGCAGCTGCCCTTCTTGCAGGGTCACCGTGCGGCGACGGGCGCGATCCGCGCACTCTCTGATCTCCAAGGCGCGAGGGCGCGGAGTGTGCCCGACCTTCCGTCCCATCCCAACCGGGGTAGGGCGATCCGCTCGCTGAAGGGCCTTGTCGGACCGCTCGATGAAGCGCAGGGCGCGAAGCTGCTGGAGCTCTACGGGGTTCGAAGGCCGAAGGAGGCAACCGTGCGAACACCCGCTGCGGCGGCTGCGGCTTCGAAGGTGATCGGGTTCCCGGTGGCCGTCAAGGCACTGGCGGCAGAGGTTCCACACAAGGCGAAGTTGGGCGGCGTGAAACTCGGGCTCCGCAACTCTGCCGAGGTGGAGCGAGCGGCGGCCGAAGTCCTGGCGTCGGCCAGCCGAGCCGGGGCCAGCGCGCCGAAGGTGTTGGTGCAAGAGATGGTGAGCGGCCATGAGGTATTGGTGGGCGCCATCGTTGACGATCAGTTCGGGGCGTGCATCACGATGCGGCCGGGCGGCGCACTTGCGGAGGAGGGGGAGGCCGTGTTCGTCGCGGCGCCGCTTACCCTCGCGCAAGCTCGCGCGTTCGTGGAAGGCCAGGCCTGGCGGTGCGGGCTCGACGCGAAGCGCCACGACCTTGCGGCAACCGCGAAAGCGGTCCAGGCCATCGCGCGCGCGGCCCATGACCTCCGTGGACGCCTGACGTCGCTGGAGGCCAACCCGCTGTTGGTCGGCGCGCGAGGGGCCATCGCGGTGGATGCGCTGGCGGAAGCCAGACCTCCCGCGTGATCTTCGGGCTGATCGCTGCGGTCGGCTGGGGTCTCACGGACTTCTTCGCCGCCTCGGCGGGCCGGCGGGTCGGCAGCATCGCCACGGTGATCCTGGGCCAGGTGATGTCGTGGACGTTCATCACGGCTGTGCTGGTGATAAGCGGAACGACCATCCAGCCGTTGCGCGCCATCGTCTGGCTGGTGCTGTTGAACGGCGCGCTCACGGCGACGTCGTACTTCACGCACTTCCGCGCGCTGGAGCTCGGGCCGGTCGCCGTCGTGTCGCCGATCGGTGCGGCCTACGCCGTCGTCGGTGTCGCGCTCACCGTCATCTTCATCCACGAACGTCCGAGCGAACTCGAACTCATCGGCGTGGCGGTCACTATCGCCGGCGTCATGCTGGTCTCCACGGATATCCGGGCACTGCGAGCCGGGATCAAGGGGCATGCGCCCGGCCTGCCCTGGGCGCTGGCGTCCATGGTTGGGTTCGGCGTGGCGGCTTTCTTGCTGGCGATCGCGTCGCGCCACGCGGGGTGGGTCGCCGGGATGTGGGGCTCGCGGATGGCGCAGCTGCTGTTCTACCTACCGGTGGTGTTCCTGCGCCCAAAGGAGTTGCTCCGATTCCGCGGCGCCGGTGGTGCGGCCATCGCTCTCGCGATGGCCGCCGGGTTCGCCGATATCTTGGGCGTTGCGATGTTCTCCTACGGCGCAGAGAAGGGCAGTGTGTCGCTCGTTCTTGCGGCGAGCGCCGTGTTCCCGCTGATCGCCGTCGCGCTGTCCTACGTCTACCTGGATGAACGGCTGGTCCCGAACCAGTATCTGGGGATCCCGCTCGTGGTGTCGGGCTTGATACTCCTAGGGCTGGGCTGAGGCTCAGCCGCCGGTCTTGGCTCGGTAGAACCCGACGTCTTCGGGAGCCAGAGGTATGTTCCCCAGGATCAGATCGGCAGCCTTTTCGGCGATCATCATCACGGGGGCGTAGATGTTCCCGTTCGTGACGTAGGGCATCACCGAGGCGTCAACCGCGCGGAGTCCTTGGATGCCGTGTACACCCATAGTGAGCGGATCGACCACCGACATGTCGTCGGTCCCCATCCGAGCGGTGCAAGAGGGGTGCAGCGCCGTCTCGCCATCTTTCGCGACCCAGTCCAGTATCTGCTGGTCGGTGTCAACCGAGGGCCCCGGGGAAACCTCTCCATCGTTGAACGGATCCATCGCGTGCTGGTTCAAGATGTCGCGGGCCACCCGTATGGCTTCGACCCATTCCCGACGGTCTTGCTGCGTCGAGAGGTAGTTGAAACGGAGCGCCGGGTGGACCTTCGGATCCGTGCTGGTGATCTTCACGGATCCTCGTGAGTCGGAGTACATGGGCCCGATGTGGACCTGATAGCCGTGTCCGCCTGCCGGTGCCGATCCGTCGTAGCGAACCGCGATGGGGAGGAAATGGAACATGAGGTTCGGATAGGCCACATCGTCGTTGCTCCGGGCGAACCCACCTCCCTCGAAGTGGTTGGTCGCCCCGGGTCCCTTTCGGAAGAACAGCCACTGGAAGCCGATCCACGGTCGGTAGCGCCACTTCAGATACGGCTGCATGGAGACCGGCTGTTTGCACCCGTATTGGATATAGACCTCCAGATGGTCCTGCAGGTGCTCGCCCACTCCCGGCAGGTGATGCAGCGGAGTGACGCCAACGGCCTTCAACTCCTCGGCGTTGCCGATGCCGGAGAGCTGCAGCGTCTGTGGCGAGTTGATGGCGCCGCCGCACAGGATCACGTCACCCGCTCGCGCGGTGTGGGTGGTGCCTCGATGGGTGTACTGGGCGCCGACGACCCGCGTCCCTTCGAATAGAAGCTTCGTCACGAAAGCACGCGTCTGCACCTGGAGGTTCGGCCGGGTCATCACCGGATGCAGGTACGCCCGCGCCGCAGACAAGCGCCGTCCTCGGCGGATGTTCCGATCAAACGGCGCGAACCCTTCTTGTTGGTAGCCGTTCACGTCTGTGGTGAGCGGGTAGCCGGCTTGTTGAACCGCCTCGAAGAACGCGGTGAAGAGCGGGTTGGTGGCCGGGCCGCGCTCGAGCGTCAGCGGACCGTCATGTCCCCGATACGGATCGTCGGCCTCCGCGGCCACGCAGTTCTCCATGCGTTTGAAATACGGAAGGCAGTGCGCGTAGTCCCAGGTTTCCATCCCCGGGTCGGATGCCCAGCGTTCGTAGTCCAAGGGGTTGCCGCGCTGGAAGATCATTCCGTTGATGCTGCTGGATCCGCCCAGGACCTTGCCGCGCGCGTGGTAGATGCGCCGGCCGTTCATGTGCGGCTCGGGTTCTGAGGTGTACTTCCAGTCGTAGAAGCGGCTTCCGATAGGGAAGGTGAGTGCCGCGGGCATGTGGATGAACACGTCCCACGGATAGTCCGAGCGGCCAGCCTCCAGGACGAGAACCTTGTTCGCCGGATCGGTCGAGAGGCGGTTGGCAAGGGCCGAGCCGGCCGAACCACCGCCGATGATCACGAAGTCGTAGGTGCCAGCCATCGGTTGGGAGCCTAGGTCGTTCCGGGCCGGGGCGCATCGCACGGGTTGCCCAACGCGCAACCCCTGGGTTGCGCGTATCGCGGCGGCGGCCCAGTATCCGGACATCATTCGGGAGGCAGGGGGCTCGCGGTTGGATGAGTCGAAGGTCACCGTTGCGTGTCGCAACGTGTGGAAGGTGTATGGGCCGAAGGCAGAGAGCATCGTGGGATCTGCGGACGCGTCCCTCTCCCGTCAAGAGCTCATGGAGAAGACGGGCTGTGTCGCGGCGGTGCGGGATGTCTCGTTCGAGGTCTTGCCCGGAGAGGTCTTCGTTGTCATGGGACTCTCCGGATCGGGGAAGTCCACGCTGGTTCGCTGCCTCACCCGGCTCATCGAACCCACTGCCGGTCAAGTGCTCATCGACGGCGAAGACGTACTGAAGATAGGCGAAGAGCGCCTCCGCGAGATCCGTCGCACGAAGGTCAGCATGGTCTTCCAGCACTTCGGTCTGCTGCCCCATCGGCGGATCATCGAGAACGTAGCGTTCGGGTTGGAGATCCAGGGTGTGGAGAAGACCGAAAGGATGGCCGCAGCCCAGAAGGTCATCGAAGTGGTCGGCTTGGACGGATGGGCCGACTCCTACCCTGACGAACTCTCCGGCGGGATGCAGCAACGCGTCGGGTTGGCGCGAGCGCTCGCGACGGACCCGGAGATCATGCTGTTCGATGAGCCGTTCAGCGCGCTGGACCCGCTGATCCGACGTGACATGCAGGACGAAGTAGTCCGGCTCCAGAAGGAGCTGAAGAAGACGATGATCTTCATCACGCACGACCTGATGGAAGCGCTGAAGCTGGGGGACCGGATCGCGATCATGAAGGACGGCCATTTCGTCCAGGTCGGGACCCCCGAAGAAGTGGTGGCTCATCCAGCGGACGACTATGTGGCGGATTTCATCCGCGACGTCCCTCGCGCGCACGTACTGACCGTTCGCACGATCATGCGGCCGGTTGACGGCGCGCTGGA
Source organism: Actinomycetota bacterium (assembly GCA_043750215.1). Lineage (GTDB taxonomy): Bacteria > Actinomycetota > UBA4738 > UBA4738 > HRBIN12 > JANXVR01. Next base: position 832 of record JAYVBZ010000360.1, on the reverse strand, counting down.
CTATGCCGGCGATGTTGCCGCGGCCACGATCGTGCAGGATCTGCTCCCGATGGTGGTCGAGGAACAGCGGCCGTACCGGGTTATCGATGGTGACGCGCAGATCGGGATCGTCGATCGAACCGCGGTGCTCTCGGCGATGATCGAGGTCGCCCGCTGATGCAGGTCCGGGCCGGCAAGCCACCACGACAACTCGAAGCAGAAGCCCGAGACGAACGTGTCGGTGTCCTCGTCCGTCAAGAGGGGAACGCGTGGCAGCGCCGCGTAGTGTCGGTGCTCACCGTGATCGCAGCGGTCTGGCTGGGGACGATCGTGTTCTCCGGTGGTTTCCCGACGTCGCTCTCGGTCGATGCCGCGAAGCCGTTCAACGCATTCGCCGATTGGGCCGTGACGCACCAGAACACGAGCCTGCTCTACTCAGGATTCCTCTCACCCCTCAAGAACGGGGTGAACTCCGTGGTGGAGCAACTCATCCTTCTGCTGTCCCGGATGACATGGCTGGGGGTAATCGCCCTTGTAGCCGCGGTTGCCGGCGTTGTCGCCGGTTGGCGGCTCGCGCTGGTCGCGGCTGCTGGATTCTTCCTGATCGGTGTCCTTGGGGTGTGGGCGGAAGCCCTGGAGACCCTCGGCTTGATCTTGTTCGCCGTGACGTTGACAGTCGTGATCGGGGTTCCGGTCGGGATATGGGCGGGCCGCCGACCGGGCGTCGATCGGGCTCTGCGTCCCGTGCTGGACGCGATGCAGACCATCCCTGCGTACTCCTACTTGGTCCTCGTCGTCCTTCTCTTCTCGATCGGGGTGACCACGGGACTGATCGCGACGGTGTTGTTCGCAC
>JAYVBZ010000359.1:0-12090 GCA_043750215.1 Actinomycetota bacterium | reverse complement strand
GAAGCGCTCGCCGATCTCCCGTACCCGTTCCTCGAGCACTTCCCTGCCAGAGATGACCTGGCTCTGCGGTGATGCCCAGGCACCGATCCGCGCCTCCCGAGGGCGCTGGGCGAAGTACCGGTCCGAATCGTCGCTGGAGACGTCGGTTACCGACCCCAGGATGTTCACCTGACGGTCGAGTGCTTTCCACACGAACGAGATAGCTGCGCGGGGGTTCTGCGCGAGCTGTTGCCCCTTCCGACTGTCCTTGTTGGTGTTGAAGACGAATCCGGCGTCTACGCCTCGCAGGAGTACGTGGCGAAGGGTCGGCTGTCCATCCGCACCGACGGTTGCCAAGGCCATAGCGTTGGGCAGGGGGACCTCGGCCGCCTCCGCTTCGGCCAGCCACGCCGTGAACTGCGCGAAGGGGTCTGCAGCCAGCTGGGTGCGCTCGAGTCCGTCTATCGCGTGAAGTCCGGATGGTGCCTGCATGTCGCGCGGGTCGGTCATGGCGTCTCCTGTGGTGCCCCCGGCAGGACTCGAACCTGCGCTTCCGGCTCCGGAGGCCGGCACTCTATCCGCTGAGCTACGGGGGCCCTTCCGTCCGGAGTCTAACAACGGCAATGAGTGATTTGACTCACCCAATATCGTCCCGCCTAAACTCCCTACGTGCGAAAGGCGCAGGAGCTGATGGATGACCCCTACGTGGTTCGGGGTGGGTGGATGACTGATCCGACCGTGCTAATCAAGAGCGCCAGGGGCCACTGGGTAAAGAGCGGCAAAACTGAATGGGCCGTATCCATGAACTGTCTCCCAGGTCGGGGTTTAATGGCGCTCGTGAGGGCGGCTCGACTGGACAACGACTGGGTGAGAGTCACCAGACTGGGCTGTCTAGCCCGCGCGGGATATGAGTATCGTCCAGACGTCGGTAGCCCCAGGGGGCATGGAAACCTCATACTGACTGGTGAGCCGACGGCGGCTGAAGCGAACCGGATCGCTCAGATCTTCGCCCCAGGGGGACCCTCCCGCCACCCAGGCAAAGGCGGGCGGATCGCCAATCCGGTTAGCCTAAAACGGAGATTGGAAGGTAGAGCATGAAGATCAAGCCTCCTGCTTTGTGGGCGGACTTCAATGAGGCGCACGCCGGCGTCGTTTGGACGTGGGTGGGAAACACGCCCTTCCGCCCGACCGGATTTCCCTCGCCTGGTCAGATAGTGGAGTTGTGGAATGAAGACGGCGTGACCTGCCTAGCGCGAGTCGAGAGCCTAGACGACGAGATCGCATATCTTCGTTACTTCCCTGAGACATACCGAGAACCCCCGGCGGTCACCATCCACTCACTCCCTCGCAGATTCGAGGGACGGCTACACCACTTTGAAGTGGTACACGCGGCGTCGGAACCGCCCGCGCTGCCTGCTTAGTCGTCTTAGACAACAGGAAGGGGATTCGTGGCCGAGGATCGGGCAGTCAGGGGGTCGATGATCCTCTGCGACTTCGCCGAGGCGCTCAACGGCAAGCTATACATCATGGGCGGTGGTTGGACCCGTCTGACACTTGCCCCCAGGGCCCCGTCGGAACAGCCAAAGGCGACGATGGCACTTGCGGTGATCCTGCAAGTGCCATGGGTCCGAACCAACGAACGGCTGCGAGTGAGGCTTCGACTGGTGACCGAAGATGGCCAACCTTGTCTCGACGCCGATGATTTGCCAGTGCAGGTAGACGCAGAAGTAGAGATTGGACGCCCGCTGGGGATTCGTCAGGGCATCCCTCAAAGTGTCACGTTCTCCATCAAAGCTTCAGACGTGATCGTCAACGCAGCGGGCTATTCATGGATACTGGAAGTGAACGAGGAAGAGGTCGATAGAACCTCATTCGAGGCCGTGGGAGGTGTTGTGACCGATGATGTTTGAAAAGTCCTCGCCTACTGAGAACCTCTCTAGTGCAAAGGCTACGGTGAAGAGAGTTAAAGCCACTGAGTTCACGGCCTTTGAAAAGCTGACACGGAAGCTACTCACTGTCCCGAAAGAGGAACTGGATGAGGCTCGCCGAAAGGCGGCTAGCCGCGACCAGTAAGTTCGTCAAACGTTAGGCGTCGTCCGCTGGCGTGAGCTACTACCGTCACGAAGCGCCCCAGATCGTTGTTCTTGCGAGCGTTGAAACGAAAGACCTGCTCGTCCACGTAGCGGAACAGGTGGAAGGGCTCCACGCTGACGTAGGTGCCTTTCAGACCGCGCTTCAGGAGCGACCAGAAGTTCTCGATGCCGTTGGTGTGAACTCGGCCGTTGACGTAGCGCACGGCGTGATCCACGAAGTCGTGGTCGTACTCATCCCCGAGTTGCGAGTAGCCGTAAGCCGCGTCCGAGAACACAGCTGACCCTGGTTCGACGTGCTTGCGGACCTGCGGGTCCAACGTGGCGCGCTTGGTGTTCGGAACGACCATGGCGCGCACTTCGCCGTCGCGCTCAAGCAAGCCCATGACGGCCGTCTTGTTGGCCGTTGAGCCACCGGTACCGCTTATCTTCCGCGCCCGCTCATCACGGTGCATGAACTTCGCCTTTCCACCGACGAACGTCTCGTCAACCTCAACCTCGCCCGATAGCTGGTCGAACGTCCCGGTTTGCATCGCCAGACGAACGCGGTGGAGAACGAACCACGCCGACTTCTGCGTCAGGCCGATGCTCCGGCCGAGTTCGTGAGAACTGATGCCGTTCTTGGAGTTGGCGATGAGCCAGATCGAGGCTAGCCACTTGTCTAGCGGGATGGCCGAGTCCTCGAAGATGGTTCCGACCTTGACCGAGAACTGACGCTTGCAGGACTTGCACTTCCAGATCCGGCGAGTCGTGAGGTAGGAGTGTTCGGTTCCTTCGCAGCTAGGGCAAACCGGGCCGTTGGGCCAGCGGAGCTTGGCGACGAACTCGACCGCAACGTCACGATCCGCGAAGTAGCGGATGGCTTCCATGAGGGTTGTCGGGAGGCGCTTTTCTGTGTCCTTGTCGCTGTCCATAAGGTGAGTCTACGACTCAGAGGCTGGTGTGTCAAGTATATCAACCCCCTAACAACGCCTTCGCAGGCGGCTTCCTGGGTCCCCGTGCGCCGACGGTATCCTCAGGCCATGGCACCCAAGATCCTCGTTGTCGACGATGACCCAGTGATCACCCTCCTCTTGGAGGTGAACTTCCGTTTGGACGGCTTCGATGTGACGACGGCTGGACGAGGGGAGGACGCCATCGCCCACGCGAAGGAGTCGCGGCCCGATGTCATCTTGCTCGATGTCATGATGCCGGGCCTTGATGGGTATGAGGTCTACCGGCGATTGCGCGAGATCCCCGATCTGGCGGAGACGCCCGTGTTCTTCCTCTCGGCGCGAGCGAAGGACGAAGACCGCGCCCGGGGAATGGCGACTGGCGTCGTCGAGTACGTCACGAAGCCGTTCGATCCCTCGGCGTTGGTGGCGTTGGTCCGCCGACGTCTGGAAGGATCGAGCTCGTGATCCAAGAGCAGTTGATCGCTCTCATCGCCCATGCGATGGCGTCGGCAGCGGACAGGATGGGCATCGGCGAGGAGTTGCCCACCCCCGAACTCGGCGCTCCGAAGAAGGCTGAGCACGGCGACTTCACCTGCAACGTCGCGATGGGGCTGGCCGCGCGCGCGAACCTCCCGCCCAGGACGGTCGCGCAGGCCATCGCCGATGCGCTGGAACCCGCGGACTTCGTCGAACGAGTCGAGGTCGCCGGTCCGGGCTTCATCAACATCTTCTTGACGAACGGATGGCTCCACGACGTGCTTACGCGCGTCCTGGCTGAGGGGCCGGACTACGGCCGGGCCGCTCCCAACGGCCTGCGCGCTCAGGTCGAATTCATCAGCGCGAACCCCACGGGCCCGCTCCATGTTGGCCATGCCCGCAATGCGGTCTTGGGCGACGCCTTAGCCCGCCTGCTGGAGGCAGCCGGGTGGGTGGTCGAACGTGAGTACTACTTCAACGATGCCGGCCGTCAGATGGACCAGTTCGGGCTGAGCCTTGAGGCCCGATACCTCGAGGTGTTGGGACGCGAGTCGGTCATGCCCGAGGACGGCTATTTCGGTTCCTACATCACCGACCTGGCGAACGACATCGTGGGTGAGCACGGCGACGCCTTCGCCGAGCTGGCGCCGCAGGACCGGCTCGCGCGGGTCATGGCCGAAGGAGCGCGCCGCGTGCTCCATCAGATCCGCGCGACCTTGGACCGGTTCGGGGTTCGCTTCGACGTGTTCTTCAGCGAGGCAGAGCTCGCGCGCAAGGGGGAGATCGCCGCCGCCGAGCAGCGTCTCCGAGAGAGCGGATACGCATACGATGCCGAAGGCGCGGTGTGGTTCCGTTCGACGGCGTTCGGTGACGACAAGGATCGTGTGATCGTGCGGTCGAACGGTGCACATACATATTTCGGCGCGGACTGCGCCTACCTGGTGGACAAGTTCTCCCGTGGGTTCGACCGGATGGTGTACGTCTGGGGGGCGGATCATCACGGCGACGTCATGCGCGTGAAGGGTGCGGCGGAGGCGCTGGGGCTCGATCCCGACGCGGTGGAGATCGTCCTGTACCAGTTCGTGACGTTCCTTCGAGGCGGCGAGCCGGTGAAGATGAGCAAACGGGCCGGGACCTTCGTCTCGCTGGACGAACTGATCGATGAGGTCGGTGCCGATGCCGCCAGATTCACGTTGCTCCAGTTCTCCAACGACTCTGCCATGAACTTCGACATCGAAGTGGTGAAGCGGCAGACGATGGACAACCCCGTCTATTACGTGCAGTACGGCCACGCTCGGATCGCTTCCATCGTTCGTAAGGCGGAAGCGGGTGGGATGGCCCTGGGTTCCCTCGCCGAAGCGGATCTCTCCCTGCTCTCGACCAGATCCGAACTCGACCTGCTGCGGGCCCTGGCCGACATCCCGGAAGTGATCGCGAACGCCGCCGCGCAGAGAGCGCCCCACCGGCTCACTCACGCCGCCGTAGACCTCGCGGCGACATTCCACCGTTTCTACACGGAGTGCCGCGTTCTGGACCCCGATCAGCCTGCGCTCTCGCTCTCGCGCCTATGGCTCTGCGCCGGCACGAAGCAGGCCATCGCGAACCTGCTGTCGATCATCGGTGTCTCCGCGCCCGCATCGATGGAACGCGCCGATGGATGACCTGAAGGCGGCATCGAGCCGGGTGCCCGGTCCCGAGCACATCGGTGGGATCGTGCGCCGGCCGGGGCCACCATGGCCGGAGCAGGCCGTGTTCGGGGCGCAAGGACTCGTGATCGGGGGTCAGTCGGCCCAGGCGCTGGCCGAGCGGCACGGAACCCCCCTCTTCGTGGTGGATCAGGATGAACTCGGGGCGCGGAGCCGGATGATCGCCGCTCTTTTCCCCCGAGCCCTCTACGCCGTCAAAGCATTCACGGCCCATTCGGCCCTGCGTATCGTGGTCGACGCGGGGATGGATCTGCTCGCAGCCACCGGTGGCGAGGTCGAAGCCTGTCTTCGAGCCGGCGCGCCGCCATCTCGAATAGTGCTGCACGGCAACAACAAGTCGGATGAAGAGCTGGAGCTTGCCGTACGGGTTCGGCTGGGGCTGGTGATCGCCGACAGCCTGGACGAACTCACCCGCCTGAGTGTCGTGGCCCATAGGGAGGGGGTCCGACAACGCGCCCTGCTCCGGGTCGTGCCGGGCATCGAGGTCCACACTCATCGAGCGATAGCGACAGGACATGACGGCACGCAGTTCGGGACGCCCGCAGCCGAGGTCCCCGCGACGGTCCGCGCGGCGGTACTCCTCCTGGGAGTCAAGCTGGTCGGTCTGCACGCGCACTTGGGTTCTCAGCTCCTCGACATCGAGCCCTACCTGCGAGAACTGGAGATCTTGATCGATCTTCTGGTCGAGCTCAGAGGTGATCTCACCGCCCAGATCCTCGATGTCGGCGGCGGTTTCGGCATCAGTTACACCGACGAGCGAGGGCTCCCCATGGCGGAGGTTGCCTCCGCCATGCTTGAGCGGCTCATCGCGCGTTGTGAGGCTGCGGGACTCCCGGTTCCCGTCCTTACGGTCGAACCGGGGCGCGCGGTTGTGGGTCCGGCGGTGATCACCTTGTACCGAGTGGGTGGGCGTAAGTCCGTGGAGGGCACGTCCATCGTGGCCGTCGACGGCGGGATGTCGGACAACATCAGACCGATGCTCTACGGAGCCGCGTACTCCGTTGCGTTCGCGGGCCCACCGCGCGCGGGCGGGTCCGAAAGATACACGGTGGTCGGCAGGCATTGTGAGACGGGCGACACGCTGGCCACGGGTGTGGATCTGCCCGCCGACATCGGGCGCGGGGACCTCCTTGCATTCGCTGCTACCGGTGCATACGCGTATTCACTTGCGAGTACCTACAACCGAGTCGGGAGACCGGCGGTGGTTGCGGTGCATGACGGGATCAGTAAGGAGTGGCTGCGGCGAGAAGACGCGGGTGATCTCGATCGGCTCGAGACGGCGGTCCATCGATGGGATCCAGAAGCGAAGCCGCCGCCCGGCGTCACCATCCGCCCTGCCCGACCTCGGGATGCCCGGTCGTTCATCTCGTTCTGGAGGGCCATCGTAGCGGAAGGGCGCTACATCCGCAGCGAACGGGTGGCCCACCCGGTCCGGGTCTACCGGCGACGGTTCCGGCGACCGTGGCACGATCGTTCGGCGCAGATCGTTGCCATCCGCGAGAAGACGGTTGTCGGCCACCTCTACATCCAGCGCGAAGGTCACCCTGTCACGCGCCACGTGGCAACGCTAGGGATCAGTGTGGCCGCAACCGAGCGCGGCAAGGGCGTCGGGACCTCGCTGATGGCCGAATCCATCCGCTGGGCTCAAAGGGTCGGGGTTGAGAAGATCGTCCTCAGCGTCTACCCGCACAACACCGCGGCCATCGCCCTCTACCGCAAGTTCGGGTTCGTGGAGGAGGGACGGCTCCGGCGTCACTCGCGGAAGTCGTCCGGGTACGAGGACGAGATACTGATGGCCACCTGGATCGAAGGGGACGGGCAGTGAGCGAACGCGTCGTGCGGATCGGGCTCCTTGGCTGCGGCACCGTCGGTGCCGCGGTCATCACCATCCTGCGCGAGCACTCCGACGATATCGCGGTGCGCACGGGCATCCGTCTCCAGGTCACGCGCGTCGCGGTGCGTGATGCCGGCCGCGATCGCGGGGTCGGCCTGCCCGCCGAGCTGTTCACGACCGATACCGCGCAGGTGGTGGAGGGCGTAGACGTGGACATCGTCTGCGAAGTCATCGGCGGTATCGAGCCGGCGCGCGATCTGATCCTTCGTGCGCTGAACGCGGGCAAGCCCGTCGTAACCGCCAACAAGGAGCTCCTGGCCACGGACGGCAAGTCCATCTTCGAGGCGGCGGATGCGGCAGGGCTGGATCTGGCGTTCGAGGCATCCGTGGCAGGCGGGATCCCATTGATCCGCCCGATGAAGGAGTCCCTCGCCGGAGAGCGAGTGACTCGACTCATGGGGATCGTCAACGGCACCACGAACTACATCCTCACGCAGATGTCCGATCGTGGATCTGGGTTCGCCGAGGCACTGGCAGATGCCCAACGGCTGGGCTATGCCGAAGCCGACCCGGCCGCGGATGTGGATGGTTTCGACGCTGCTGCGAAGTGCGCGATCTTGGCGTCCATCGCGTTCAACAGCCGTGTGGTCGCGGCCGACGTGTTCCGCGAAGGCATCTCTGGTATCACGGCTCAAGACATCTCCGACGCCGCGCGGCTGGGCTATGTCGTGAAGCTCCTTGCCATCGCGGAGCTCGACGACGGCTCCGTAAGCGCGCGCGTTCATCCTGCGATGATCCCCGCGACCCACCCTCTAGCTTCCGTGCGCGATGCGTTCAACGCTGTGTTCGTCGAGGGGGAGAATGTGGGGCAGCTCATGTTCTACGGCCGCGGCGCGGGGGGAGACCCCACGGCGACCTCGGTCGTGGGCGATCTGATCGCCGTGGCCCGCCATCTGGAGAACGGCGGACGCGACCTGGGGTGCACATGTGTTGTCGACCGCCGCATCCGATCGATGGGAGACACGCACGGCCAGTACTACCTCAACCTCCATGTTGAAGACCGACCCGGCGTGCTCGCCGAAGTCGCCGATCACTTCGGCCGCAATGGGGTGAGCATCGAGCGGGTCTGGCAGGAAGGTCGAGACGACGAAGCGACCCTCGTGTTCATCACCCACCGTGCGCAGGAGGGCGCGTTCCAGAAGACGGTGGATCAGCTCAGAGAATTGCCGAGTATCCGCGCGGTGGCGAGCGTGATCCGCGTGGAGGGCGAGGAATGACGGAACCGCTTGACATGATGTCGACCGGACGACCGGCTGGCGCGCACCAATGGCGCGGCATCGTCGAGGAGTACCGGGACCGCCTCCCCGTCGCGGAGACCACGCAAGTGGTCACGCTTTGCGAAGGTGGGACCCCGCTGGTCGTCTCGCGGTCGCTCTCTGATGAGACCGGATGCGACGTGTGGCTCAAGTACGAAGGCGCCAACCCCACCGGCTCGTTCAAGGACCGAGGCATGACGCTAGCCATCAGCAAAGCCGTGGAAGAAGGTTCCAAAGCGGTCGTGTGTGCGTCAACCGGCAACACCTCGGCATCCGCCGCGGCCTACGCCGCAAAGGCCGGTATGACGTGCGCCGTGCTCCTGCCCAAAGGGAAGGTGGCCCTGGGGAAGATGGCGGCGACGCTGGTCCACGGGGCTCGCATGCTCGAGGTACTGGGCAACTTCGACGAATCCCTGGAGCTCGCGAAAGATCTGAGCGAGCACTACCCCGTGACCTTGGTGAACTCGGTGAACCCGTACCGGCTCCAAGGACAGAAGACTGCTGCGTTCGAGATCTGCGATGCCTTGGGCCGTGCCCCGGACGTGCATTGTGTGCCCGTAGGGAATGCCGGCAACATCTCGAGCCACTGGATGGGCTACTCGGAGTACCTAGCCGACGGGATGATCGCCGAACCGCCCCAGCTCTTCGGATTCCAGGCAAGCGGCTCCGCTCCCATCGTGAACGGGGCGCCGGTCAAGGACCCCCAAACGATCGCCACAGCCATCAGGATCGGGAATCCCGCGTCTTGGGAGAAGGCGGTGGCGGCCGCATCAGAGTCAGAGGGTGGGATCCATGCGGTCACCGACCGCGAGATCCTTTCCGCCTACCGCCGCCTCGCGCATGAGGGGTTGTTCGTCGAGCCCGCCTCCGCAGCGTCGGTGGCCGGGCTGTTGCAGCTCCATAAGGCGGGAACCCTCCGCACGGGAGCGACGGTGGTCTGCGTCCTCACAGGGCACGGGCTCAAGGATCCAGAGTGGGCCATCAGCGGTGCCGCTCATCCCGTCACGGTGCCGCCCGACGCAGCCGTCGTCGCGGCCGAGCTCGGACTATGAGATTCCGCGCCACCGTACCGGCCACTTCGGCGAACCTGGGTCCTGGGTTCGACTGCTTTGGACTAGCTCTTGACCTCTGCAACGAGGTGATCTTGGACGTCGATGGATCGCCGGGTGTCACGTTCGAGGGAGAGGGTGCCGGCGAACTCCCGACCGATGGCTCCGACATGATCAGCCGCTCGTTCGCACATGTCGCCAGGGCCGCAGGTGTGCCGGTACCTGCGTTCGCGCTACACGGCCTGAACCGTATCCCGCTGGAGCGCGGCCTTGGGTCTTCCGCAGCGGCGTGTGTCGCCGGCGTAATGCTGGCCGATCGGGTGCTGCATCTGGACTTCGACCCCGACGATGTATTGGACCTGGCCATCGAGCTGGAGGGGCATCCGGATAACGCAGCCGCGGCCATCGTCGGTGGGTTCACGCTTGCGTTCGGCGACGGAGTCCTGCGGCTCGATGCTGCACCGGAACTGCGACCGGTCGTCCTGATCCCCGATCTTAGGTTGCCGACGGCCCAAGCACGGGCGGCACTCGCCCAGACCGTCTCCCTGGGCGACGCGGTCTACAACGCCTCCCACGCGGCGGCAGCGGTCGTGGCACTGACCTCCCAACCCGCCCTGCTCGTCCAAGTGCTGGGTGACCGTCTCCACCAAGAGGCGCGGCTGTCCCTGGTTCCCCCCGTGAAGCGCGTGTTCGACGAACTTCGATTGGCGCACGTGCCGGTGTGCGTGAGTGGTGCCGGACCCACGCTCCTGGCGTTCGATCAACCGGACCTGGATGTGCCGGACCCCGGGGAAGGGTGGCGCGTGCTGCGCCTCTCGGTTCGGACTCCCGGTGCCGTCGTGGAAGAAGAGGACCGACCATAGGCGAACTGGACGGCAAGCGGGCGCTCATCACCGGAGGCACGTCCGGATTGGGACTCGCGATGGCACACGCGTTCGGTCGAGAGGGCGCGCGCGTGGTCATCACCGGACGCAACGCGAAGCTCGGTGTCACTGCAGAGTCCGAACTCCGCGGGGCTGGGCGCGACGCCATGTTCCTAGCCGCCGACGCGGCCGACCCCGAGCAGATCCGCGAGAACGTCGCTACGTCGGTGATGCATCTGGGCGGATTGGATGTCCTCGTGAACAACGCGGGCGTCGGTGTCCTGGCGGGAGCGCTCGACACCCCGCTGGAGGACTTCGACCGGACCATGGATATCAACGTTCGTGGGGCGTTCGTCTACGCGAAGGAATGCTTCCCCCATCTGGCAGAGCGGCGCGGCAACATGATCCATATCGCTTCCGACGCAGGCGTCACCGCGGAGGCGGAGATCGGCATCTACTCGGTTGCGAAGGCAGCATTGATCATGCTGAGCAACACGCTGGCGATCGAGGGGGGCCGCCGCGGTGGTGTCCGCTCGAACGCGCTGTGCCCCGGTGATACGTCGCCGGGGATGCGCCACATGGGCCCTCCCGGTGACCCCGATCGTCCCGAGGACGACCCATCGCAGTGGCCGATCCCGCCCATCGGGAGGATCGGAGAGGCCTCGGACGTGGCCCAGGCTGCGGTGTTCCTCGCATCCGACAAGGCCTCCTTCATCACTGGAGTCGCGCTGCTGATCGACGGAGGGATGCGGGCGGGAGCCAGAACCAGCCTGTGGACCGACGGCACCGTCAACTGAGGCGTAGCTAGACTTACAGCCCACTTCCTCTCGACCACCGATCTCAACCTTCCGACCGGGAAGGGGAGGCCCATCCGGACGCTCGCCCTCGTGGACGGCGAACACTACCCGCCCGTTACGCGGTGGGCTATCGAGGTCGCGCGTGGACGCGGTTACGACGTCGTGGCGGCGCTGCTGGTAGGCGGGACGGAGAAGCTCCGTGCAGGTGAGACGCCTGAGTTCGGCGTTCCCGTGCGGCGGGCGGGCTCTGATCGGATGTCGGCACTTCGCGAAGCGATCGAGGCGGTCGAGCCCGACGTCATCCTCGACCTATCCGATGAGCCCGTCCTGGGATATCGGGAACGTGCCGAGCTGGTCGCGGTGTCCCTGGTGGCCGGCGTCCCCTATGTCGGCGCAGACTTCCGGTTCGAGCCTCCCCAGAGCGGACCAGCTCTGCGGGTTCCAACGCTCGCGGTGATCGGAACTGGCAAGCGCGCGGGGAAGACCGCCATCGCCGGGGAAGTGGCGCGCGTCGCAGACGGCATGGGGCTGGCCCCCGTCATCGTGGCCATGGGCAGGGGAGGACCCGCAGAGCCGCAGATCGTCGAGCCCGGCTCAGTGGATCTCGAACGGCTCCTGGAACTGGTCCGCATGGGAGAGCACGCCTCGTCCGACTACTTGGAGGACGCGCTGACCACGGGCGTGGCAACAGTGGGGGCGCGTCGAGCGGGCGGTGGGTTCGCCGGGGCACCGTTCGTATCGAATATCCGAGAAGCTGCGGAGCTGGCTGCGGGACGAGCGACCGGACTGGTCATCCTGGAAGGAAGCGGCGCGGCCATGCCTCCTGTGCCCTGGGACGCGGGGGTCTTGGTCATCCCGGCCTCGGTCCCCCCCGAATACGTCGGTGGGTATCTCGGTCCCTACCGGCTGTTGCGCTCGGACCTTGCGATTGTTACCATGGCCCCCGGCCCATTCGGGCCAGAGCATCTCTCCTCGCTCCGCTCTCACGTCCGGCGTTTCCTCGACGACGAGCGGTATCTCGTTACCGACTTCGTCCCGAAGCCA
>JAYVBZ010000358.1:0-3591 GCA_043750215.1 Actinomycetota bacterium | reverse complement strand
TGGTGATCGCGGTCCGAGGGTTGATCGACGCCGGGAAGATCCCCGCCGACGTCATCACTGATTCGGTGGCTGCGGTAAGCGTGGGGATCGTGGATACGCAGGCGCGGTTGGATCTTTGCTACGACGAAGACGCGGGTGCCCAGGTTGACTTCAACGTCGTGATGACCGGCAGTGGTGCGTTCGTTGAGGTGCAGGGGACGGCGGAGGGTACGCCGTTCACGCGCGCAGATCTGGATGCGCTGCTGGACTTGGCGGCTGGCGGCATCGTCGATCTGACCCGCATCCAGCACGAGGCGCTCGCGAAGGTCTGACGTGGCGTTCCCCGAACAGATCGCGATCGCCTCGCACAACACCCACAAGCTTCGCGAGCTGGCCAGGATCTGCGCGGACTGGCCAACCACATGGGTCACCGTCCAAACCCACGACCCCTCCAGGTTCCCCGATGTCGAGGAGACCGGAGACACGTACCTGGAGAACGCCCTTCTCAAGGCTCGGGCGGTGGCCGACGCCGTAGGGTTCCCGGCGATAGCTGATGACTCCGGCATCGAGGTCGATGCGTTGGGAGGAAAGCCCGGACCCCGGAGCGCTCGCTACGCCGGGGAACACGCCTCCGACGAGGACAATCTGGTGGCGCTGATGCAGGCCCTCAGGGGGGTTCCCAGGAGTGGGAGGACCGCTCGATACCGTTGCGTGGCCGCTCTGGCCTGGCCAGGGGGCCAGGAGCTTCACGCCGAAGGTGCCTGCGAGGGCGAGCTGGTGCCCAAGCGGCGCGGGGAACGCGGGTTCGGCTACGACCCGATCTTCGTCCCCAGCGGCTGGGAGACGACCATGGCCGAACTCACCGACCAGGAGAAAGACCGCATCAGTCACCGCGGACGGGCGTTCAGGGGTTTGTTCGAGCTCCTACCTAGCTCAAGGTAGCGCTCCGCGACGCCGACGTCTGAGGGTATGAGTGCGATCGACCCTGCCTCGAGCCGGCACGGACTCCTGTCAACTCAGGGCTTCTTCGACGGACGTTTGCCAGCGCTCGTGTACGTGGTCGGGGTTGCCTTCGCGTTAGCGGTTGGGGCGGCGGAGTACGCGACCGGCGCCAGGCTCACGCTCGCGTTGTTCTCGTTGATCCCGGTCCTACTGGTGACCTGGAACCTGGGAGGAAGGGTCGGCGTCACGATCGCCGTGCTGTCGAGCGCGGCGATCGTCGCCGCAGACCTCCTCGCCACCCACGTTCATGGCGCTGGGCCGTATTGGGACGGCGGGATCCAAGTCACAGTGCTCCTGTTCGTCGTCTGGATCTTGGCCACCTTGCGGAAGGCTGTCGGTGAACAGCAAGCCCACTTGGATGTAGAGCTCAGTGCCGCCGAAGACCTCCGCGCCTTGAACGCCGTGAAGGACACGCTGTTGCACGCGGTGTCCCATGATCTGAAGAGCCCCCTCGCCGCGGTTATCGGCGCCATGCAAACGCTGCGTCGAGCGGATCAGCTCGCGCTCACGCCCGAGGAGCTGGAGAGCTTGTTCACGATGATCGAGCAAAGCGGCCGGAAGATGAACCGGCTGGTGGACGATATCTTGGACCTGGACCGATTGGATCGTGGACAGCTGCAACCCGATAGAGAGCCCGTCGACGTCGGTGCACTGGCCACTCGGATCGCCAAGGAATCTGTTTCGTTGGATGGTCATCCGGTGAGGGTCGACGCCGACGCGGTCATGGTCGCCGTTGATGCCGCCAAGGTCGAGCGCATCATCGAGAACCTCCTTCTGAACGCCGCGAAACACACGCCGCCTGCCACGCCCGTGCGCGTACGAGTGACGGCCCGCGCGGACGGCATCGAGCTGGCCGTCGAGGACGAGGGTCCGGGGATCCCCCCGGAGCTGAGAGCAGTGCTCTTTGATCCCTTCCGTCAGGGACCCGAAGCCGGCGGGACGGGCGTTGGGTTGGGTCTCAGTCTGGTGAAGCGATTCGCAGAGCTGCATGGAGGGTCCGCGCATGTGGAGGACCGTGTAGGCGGGGGAGCCAGGTTCGTCGTGTGGCTGCCGGGGACCGTCTCGGGAGAGCTTCCTTCCGCCGTGGAAGGCCGCCTTCGGGTGGTCTGAGAGGGAGCTATGTCACTGAGAGGCAAGGTCGGCGCGATCATCACGTTGCCGGTCATCGTCCTGCTAGCGTCTGCGTCCCTTGCGTTCCTGGCTGAACGACGCTCGGGCACCACTCTTGATGCGACCCAGAAGGCGTACGCGGTCCAGCAAGAGATCGACGCGGTGCTCACGGACCTCGTCGACGCCGAAACCGGGACACGGGGCTTCGTGCTCACCGGCGACCGGGCATACCTCTCCCCCTACCAGCGTGGCGCCACCGCGGTCCACGGCGACCTCAACCAACTCTCAACGCTGACTGCGGGCAACCCCGAGGACGCCGTCCGTCTCAGCCGGCTGCAGTTCCTGATCACGGACAGACTCACGTCGCTCGTACAGATGCAGCGGTTCGCGCCGGCGACAGACAGCACCAACCACACCGCCATGGTCGGGGTCATGGAAGAGGGCAAGGGCCTGATGGACACGATCCGTTCCGTCCTGTCTGACTTGAGTACGCAAGAGACGGCGATCCTCCAGGCTCGACTGACGAGCCTGGACCAGGCACGGCATCTCTCCTTCCTGCTGGTCGTTGTGGGGACGCCGGGCGCCGTGCTGCTCGCGTTGATCATCGTCTTCTTCTTCGCCGAGCGTGTGGTGTCACGGATCTCGCGGATAGAAGAGAACGCGCGACGCTTGGAGAGAGGCGAACCACTTCTTGACGCTGGCGATGATCGCGACGAGATCGGCGGACTTGGACGCGCGTTGGTTGAGACGGGTGCCAAGCTCGAGGAGCTCCAGAAGGAACTTCGTCACATGGCCACCAATGATGAGCTGACCGGTTTGGCGAACCGTCGCGGATTCCTGGCCGTTGCGGAGCACCAGCTCCGCTTGGCTGCGCGTCTGGGGGAACCGGTAGCGCTCCTGTTCCTCGATCTGGACAACCTGAAGACCGTGAACGACTCCTTGGGTCATGCCGCCGGGGATCAGATGCTGCGAGAAACGGCCGAGATCATGGCGGCGACCTTCCGTGACTCCGACCTGATCGGCCGCGTCGGCGGGGACGAGTTCTGTGTGCTGCTTGCCACCGCGGAGGACCCCGGCGCGAAGATCGCTTTGGGCAGGCTTCGTGAGGTCGCGGCCCGCAGGAACATCGAGCCGGGACGGCAGTATCAGCTGGGGTTCTCCGTGGGTCTGACCGAGTTCGATCCAGGTAATCCATCGGCCGTTCACGAGCTCATGGATGCGGCGGATAGCCTCATGTACGCGGAGAAGCGAGCAAAGCGTGCGGCCCAGATCACGGACAGCGCGGCCGCAAGGTAGCCGTGCGAGAGGGGGGATTTGAACCCCCACGCCCTTGCGGGCACTGGGACCTAAACCCAGCGCGTCTGCCAGATTCCGCCACTCTCGCGCCCGACAAGACTACCGGTCGAGTTCGGCCCGGATGCGCCGATAATGGGTCTATGTCTAAGAAGACCTTCATCGCGGCTGTTCTGGGCCTCTCGCTCCTGGCCGGCGCGTGCTCGG
>JAYVBZ010000357.1:0-3918 GCA_043750215.1 Actinomycetota bacterium | reverse complement strand
GACATCATCTTCAACCGGCGCCCCGACGCGACAGAGCGCATGGTGAGCTTCGCCGACACCGTGAAGAGCGGCGGCGTGGTCCGCGAGCGTGACCTCAAGTGGCGAGACACCGACGTGCAGGCGCGTCTCTCCTACGCCCTTGTACACGGGATCGATGACTTCATCGTGGACGACACCGAAGAGGCTCGTCACCACTACGAGCGACCACTCGAGGTGATCGAAGGCCCACTGATGGACGGGATGAAGATCGTAGGAGACCTGTTCGGTGCGGGCAAGATGTTCCTGCCGCAGGTGGTCAAGAGCGCCAGGGCGATGAAGAAGGCGGTCGCCTACCTGGAGCCCTTCATGGAGGAGGAGAAGCGGCTCCTGGTCGCCGGTGGGGGAATCGCGAAAGCGAACGGCAAGGTGATCCTGTGCACCGTGAAAGGCGACGTCCACGACATCGGCAAGAACATCGTGGGTGTGGTCCTGGGCTGCAACAACTATGAGGTCATCGACCTTGGAGTCATGGTGCCGGCGGACGTGTTGCTGGATACCGCAGTGGCCGAAGGTGTCGACATCGTCGGCTGCTCCGGACTCATCACGCCATCCCTGGACGAGATGGTCAAGGTGGCGAAGGAGATGGAGCGTCGAGGCCTCGAGCTTCCACTCCTGATCGGCGGGGCCACCACCTCGCGACAACACACGGCCGTGCGCATAGCCCCCGCGTTCGCGCAGCCGGTGGTACATGTCGTCGACGCGTCACGGGTGGTCGGCGTGGTCAGCGCCTTGCTGGACGACGAGAGGAAGGTCAGCCTGGACAAGGAGAACCGGGAACTGCAAGACCGGCTGCGGGCACAGCATGCCGAACGGGAGAAGACTCCCCTCCTTCCCTACCGGAAGACACTCCAGAATCGGACGCCGATCCAGTGGCGCGCCCAAGATCTCTCGACGCCCTCCTTCACCGGACCCCGGACCATCCAGGCCTCGATCGAAACACTCCGGCCATTCATCGATTGGACGTTCTTCTTTACGGCGTGGGAACTGAAGGGCCGCTACCCGCAGATCCTGGACCACCCCGACCATGGCGACGCCGCTCGTTCGCTCTTCGACGACGGGCAAGAACTCCTCGACGAGATCCAGCGAAACGGTTCCCTCCAAGCTAAGGGGGTGTACGGATTCTGGCCGGCTCATGCGGAGATGGACGACATCGTGTTGAGCACCGGATTGACGTTCCCGATGCTCCGTCAACAAGTGCAGAAGGATGAGGGCCCGAACCGTTCACTCGCCGACTTCGTGGCACCGGCGGACTCGGGCCTGACCGACCACATCGGGGCGTTCGCGGTGACGACGGGACTCGGCGTCGAAGAGCTGGCCAAGCGGTATGAAGCTGCCCTGGACGACTATCGAGCCATCATGGTGAAGGCCCTGGCGGATCGCCTGGTTGAGGCCTTCGCCGAATACCTCCACCAAGAGGCGCGGATCGCCTGGGGCTACCAACGAGAACTGCTGTCCGATGATGAACTGGTCGGCGAGCGGTACCGGGGCATCCGCCCCGCCTTCGGGTACCCGGCTTGCCCCGACCATGTGTTGAAGCGGCGCTTGTTCGAGCTGCTCGGAGCGCATGAGATCGGCATGGATCTCACCGAGCACATGGCGATGACCCCGGCGGCCAGCGTGAGCGGGCTCTACTTCGGCCATCCGCAGTCCCGATATTTCAACGTTGGTCGGATCGGGAAGGACCAGGTTGAGGACTACGCGCGCCGCCTTGGCGAAAGCGTCACTGAAGCCGAACGATGGCTTCGCCCCAACCTCGCCTACGATCCGGACTGACCGGCGTGTCTAGCGGACCAGAGCGCCGGGCCACACGGCCGGGAGCATGCCGATCGGGCTAGTGGAAGGAGTTCCCGCAGGCGCATCCGCCCGTCGCGGCCGGGTTATCGATGGTGAATCCCGACTGCTCCAAGCTGTCCACGAAGTCCACCGTGGCCTGGGAGAGGTACGGAACACTCATCTTGTCGATAACCAACCGGACACCGAACTGCTCCTCGAGAGCATCCTTCTCGCTGACCTGATCGTCCAGGTACATGGAGTATCGAAGGCCTGAGCACCCGCCCGGCTGAACCGCCACACGGAGCGCGATGTCATCTCGCCCTTCCTCGGCGAGTAGGGCCTTCACCTTGCCCGCAGCAGCTTCGGTCAGCGTGATCATGATCTCCTCCGGATGTGGTGTTGGTCAGAACCTGCCCCGGCATTGTAGCCGGACAGAGGTCCAATGCTCAGGATGCGGCCGGTTCCCGGAAGCGGGTGGCCAGTTCCGCGGCCAGCTCCGTGAGGCAGCGGCGGGCATCGCCCAGGGCCGTATCCAGCCCGAAACGCTCGGCTAGCGACCATACCGTTGCCCCCGGCGGTGTGACCTCGGCCACCCCACACACGATGTAGACGTTCACCTCTGACTCTCCCGCCAGCCTCAGCACACCCGCAGGCACCTTCCCGTGAAGAGACTGCTGGTCCAGCTTGCCCTCGCCGGTCACCACCAGATCGGATCGGGCCACCCTCTGGGCCAGTCCTACCGCCTCCATCACCACATCTATCCCCGGCCGAAGGTGCGCCCCGCAGAACGCCATCAATCCGAACCCGAGGCCGCCGGCGGCCCCAGCCCCAGGCTCGTCCTTGAGGTCGATGCCGAGATCCCGGAGGGCGACGGCTGCCAGATGAGCCAGGCCCTGATCGAGGGCTCGTACAACCTCAGGCGAGGCTCCCTTCTGAGGCCCGTACGTCGCGCTGGCGCCCGAGGGTCCGCAGAGCGGATTGTCCACATCGCTCGCGACCGTCACCTTGACTCCCCGCAATCGGGGGTCCAAGAGTGATATGTCGATCCCGGCCAGATTCACCAGCGACCCTCCGCCGGGGCCGATGGAGTCCCCCGATCCGTCGTAGAGGCGAGCGCCCAGGGCCTGGGCCATCCCGGCGCCGCCGTCGTTGGTGGCACTGCCGCCGATACAGACGACCAGCTGGTCCGGGTGGTGATCAAGCGCCCGCTGGATGAGCTCACCGGTCCCGAACGTGCTCGCCCGCCCGGGATCACGCCGAGAGCGTGACGGGAGCGAGAGCCCGGACGCTCGGGCCATCTCGACCACGGCGAGACGGCCCGCCGGACCATCCGCAACGCCGAACTCCGCATCGACTAGCTCTCCGAGCGGTCCCGTCACCCGCGCACCGACCATGGTGCCGTCCAGCGCGTCGACGAGGGCTTCCAACGTTCCCTCCCCACCATCGGCGAGCGGGGCCAGGTCGTAGGTGTCACCCGGACGAGCACGCCGCCAGCCAGTTTCGAACGCCTCGGCCGCTTGGCGAGCGGTGAGGGTTCCGCGGAACTTGTCGGGGGCAAGGAGGAGGTGCACCCCGCGAATGTACAATCCGCGCCATCGCCGGGGAGCATGGGGCTGGTGCGGATGGAGGAGATCGAGTGAGCCTGGAGAGGGAGACGCTGCTCGGCATCGCCCATGCCGAACGCCAACGGCTGGGGCGCATGATCCAGTTCGCTGAGCCTCCATCGTGGGATCTCCCCAGCGCCAGCGCCGGCTGGTGGAACCGGGACGTGATGGCTCACCTGGCCGCCGGGGACACGGCCGCGGCTCAGCTGGTCGCCGGCGAACCCGCCCAGGAGCTGGACCAGTACCGCTCGGAGAATCCGGATCGGCCGTTCGACCTGGATGGATTCAACGCATGGACCGTGAACCGTCGCGCGGGTCTGGGCAACAGAGAAGTCCTGATGCTGTGGGGGCAAGCCGCGGGATCCTTCCTCTCCTACGCAGCCCTGCTCTCCGACGCCGATTGGGTCGAACGGCGGTTCGCCTGGATGTCGGGGGAGATCGCCGCCCGCTATCTGATCCAGTCCCGGATCGTCGAATGGTGGCTCCACGGCGAGGACATACG